>CAMWUS010000078.1 GCA_947177495.1 uncultured Clostridia bacterium | reverse complement strand
GAATATCAGTTTCAAATCGCAGTCGTAATCGTCCAAATCGGCAAAGACGAGTTTGTCGCCAAGCGCCGTTTCCACGGCACGGATAAAGTCGCTTATCTCCTTGTTAAATTCGGGCGAATGCCGTAAGCTCGATTGAAACGTAGCAATTTTAATATTCATAATAGCCTCTTTCGTTTTTTCTAATTATACCAAAAACAAGTTGCTTTTTCAATGGGTTTTGCGAAATTAAAATTTTTTTGTAAAAGGGGGTAAAATAGCTTGCAATTCTTTGCAAAATCGTTTATAATTCCATACGGACTTCGGGCGTTCCTCTGCCGCATAGCGGGAATGAACGTCGCGTAAATTACGGAGGTAAAGTCAAAATGGGACTCATCGAGCAGATCGAAGCCGAGGGCATGAAGGACAAGGTTCCCCAGTTTAACGTGGGCGACCCCGTCAAAGTCGGCTACCGCATCATCGAGGGCGGCAAGGAGAGAGTTCAGAATTTCGAGGGCGTCGTAATCGCAAAGAAAAACGGCGGCATCCGCGAAACGTTCACCGTGCGTCGTCTTTCGTTCGGCGTAGGCGTGGAACGTTGCTTCCCCCTGCATTCCCCTAAGGTGGCGTACGTCACCGTCGTCCGCGCGGGCAAGGTAAGAAGAGCAAAGCTCTACTACCTGAGAGGGCTTACCGGCAAAGCGGCGAAAATCAAGGAAAAAATCTAATTTTCCGCAATCGAAAAACAAACCCGCCAAAAGTCAATGGCGGGTTGTTTTTTTGCAAAAAACGCGCCTTTTTCTTTGCGTTTATAAAAAAGTTCGGGAAATCTTTAAAAATCCGTTTACAATTTCCGCTTTATCGGTTAAAATAGGAATTGTATTATACATTATAATAGGGAACTACCACTATGACAAAGAACAATAAGAACAAGCTCTCTTTCTTCATGCTCGCGTTTTTGGTGCTCGCGCTCGTCTTTCTTGCGCTCGGGCTGGGGACGCTCGGCTCGGTAAAGGGCACGGGCAAGGCGTACGAGTTGTATGCTTCCGGCAAGGGGCAGGACAATTTCAGCGTTGTGTTTAAGCTGTCCGACATTGTGGAGAAGGACGAGAACGATACGGAGATCAGCCGTAAAAATCTTCGCATGAAAGAAGTTTACCTGAATATCGCCGTGCTCTATTCCAAAGAGGGCGAGGACGTAACGATGACGTTGCGCCGCGCTGGGAGCAGTAATCCCACGTCTACCTCGGCGAACTATCAATACAAAGCTACCATCGAAAATCTTGTGGCGCCCGTGGAGCAGGAAGGGGGGCAAGAGCCCGCAGCGCGTACGGCGGTTACCGACGCGGTGTTTAATTGGGTAACGCCTTTCCACGAGCTGTTCACCAAGGGCAACGACTACAACCGCGTGAGCAGCTATGGATATTATAAACTGTTCGTGGAGTCGCGCAACGTGCTCATCAACGAAATCGTGTTTGTGGGCGAGGTGTTGAAGGAAAACTCTTCCACCGAGACGACGGGCGAAATCGTGGTAATTCCCGCAACCGTACAGAGCGCGACGGTACTCAACAACGAGTCGCCCGAAGAGGCGAAAGCGCGCGCGGAGGCATTGATAGACGCGCAGTATATTCCGAGCACGGCGCAATCTTCTTTCTACCGTTTCGGCAAGGAAGAGGTTTACAGCATGATGACGATTGCAGAAATGCGCGAAGGCAATCCCATTAACGCAAACAACGAGTATCACGGCGATACCGTTTACAATGCTTTCGGGACAAGCCTGCTTGCATTCGGAACGGTGATTTTCGGCATGAATCCGTTCGGGTTGCGCTTCTTCCCGATGCTCGCTTCTTTCGGCGTGTTGGTACTTGCGTTCTTCTTCGCAAAAGCGCTGTTCGGCAGTGAAAAGGCGGGCTTTGCGGTTGCGCTCATCTACGCGCTCTGCAACTTCTCGTTCGGCTTGGGGCACCTCGGTACCCCGCTGATGATCGGCGTATTCTTCGCGGTCGCCGCGCTTTACGTGGCTTACCGCTTCTTTGCGTTCGGCATGAAAAAGGCGAGCGCAACTGAGGCGCTTCCGCTTGTTATCGGCGGACTTTGCGCCGCCGCCGCGATTTGCGTAAACGGCGCGTTCGTGATTCCTGTCGCGGGAGTTGCGGGGCTGTTCGTTGCGGGAATTTTCCGCATGCGCAAACAGCGTGCCACCGCTCTCGAACCCGCCATTGCCGCGTACGAGGAAGAGCTTGCGTCCCTTCCTCCCAAGAACGAGGACGTCGATATGCCCACGCCCGCAAAGGACGAATTGCAGGGCATTTTGCACGACTACCGCAGAAAGACCACGATTGCGCCCGCTGCGTTCTTTACGAGCTTGATTATCGGCGCAATGCTGCTCTCGCTGTTGTTCACGTTGCCCGTATTCCTTACGACTTCCAAGCTGTACAGGCTTTCGAGCGCAAACGTATTTACGTTGGCGGCGAAGCTGTTCGCGGGCGGTTTCGTAGGGACCGCGCACGACGGAAACGTATGGAGTATCCTGTACACCGTATTCCGCGGCACGGGCGAACACTATGCAATTACGCTGATTGCGATGAACGCCGTTGCGGCGCTCGCGGGGCTGTTCGGCATCGGCTATGCAATTTACAGAATCGTAATGATCCTGCAAGGGAAAGGCGAAAAGAGCGAGCTTGCTTGCGTGATCGTCCCGCTTGCCTTACTTGCGGTTTCGCTCATATGTGCCGCGTTTGCAAAGGGAACGCTTGCGTTCTTCATGCTCGCTTATCTTGCCGCATTCTTGCTCGCGGCGGGCGGTACGGAATACTTCACCGCGCAGGAAGGAAAAATCGGCAAAGCGGCAAAAATCGTTTCAATCGTAACGATAGCTTTGCTTGCGGTATGCTTCTTGCTCGCCGTGCCGTTTACCTTCTCAATTCCCATTTGCTAATACGCTTGCTCCCCGCTCGTCGGGGAGCGTAAGTTTGTTAAGGGCTCCCGCAAAAAGACGAAGTATTTTTGTGGGATTAGTTAAGGGCTCCCGCAAAAAGACGAAGTATTTTTGTGGGATTAGAAAAGGAAAAATACCAATGATAGCCAAGGTTATATGTTACGCACTGAACGGGCTCGAGGGCGTTCCCGTAGAAGTGGAAACGGACGTCAATAAGGGCGTGCCCGCCTACGAGATGGTGGGGCTTCCCGACACCGCCGTGAAAGAGAGCAAGGAGCGCGTGCGCTCCGCACTCAAAAACAGCGGCATGCTCTTTCCCATGAATAAGATAACCGTCAACTTCGCGCCTGCGGACATTAAGAAAGAGGGCGCGTCGTTCGACCTTGCCATTGCGGTAAGCTTGTTGAAAGCGAGCGAACAGCTGATCGGCGCGGACGTGAAGGATACTGTATTTTTGGGCGAGCTTGCGCTCAACGGCGATTTGCGTCCCGTGTCGGGAATGCTGCCCATTCTCATTTCCGCGAAGGCGCACGGGTTTACCCGCTTTATCATTCCCGCGGGGAATGCAAAGGAAGCGCGCTTTTTGGGCGGTGCGGAAATATATCCCGCCCACACGCTTGCGGAAGTGGTAAGGCACCTCGTGGGCGTAAATCCCATATCTCCGCTTGAAACGTGCGAATATACCGTGCATCCCAATCCGAAGGGCTCTGCGGATTTGAAGTTCGTAAAGGGGCAACCCGTGGCGCGCCGCGCAATCGAAATTGCGGTAGCGGGCGGGCACAACGTGCTGTTAATGGGTCCTCCCGGTACGGGCAAAACCATGATCGCGCGCTGTCTTCCCACCGTCATGCCCGATTTGAATTTCGAGGAAGCGCTGGAAATTACCAAGATCCATTCCGTAGCGGGTGTTTTGGGGGAAGAGGGCATTGTGAGCGTTCGTCCTTTCCGCACCCCGCACCATACGGCGACCACCGTTTCCATGTGCGGCGGGGGAAACCGCGTCGTTCACCCCGGCGAAATTTCGCTTGCGCACGGCGGTGTGCTGTTTTTGGACGAGCTTCCCGAATACAAGCGTTCCACGCTCGAAGCGCTCCGTCAGCCCTTAGAGGACGGCGTGATCACCGTTTCGCGCGCGGGCGGTACCTACACATTCCCCGCACGCTTTATGTTGTGCGCGAGCATGAACCCCTGCCCCTGCGGAAACTACGGCTCGGCTGACCGCACTTGCAGTTGCACTCCCGCCGAAATTCGCAGTTACCGCAAAAAGGTATCGGGTCCGCTTTTGGACCGTATCGACTTGCAGGTGGAAGTGGATAACGTTTCCTACGACGAGCTTACTTCTACCGAAATGCAGGAGTCGTCCGCTTCCGTCAAAGAGCGGGTAAATATGGCGCGACGCATTCAGCACAATCGCTTCGAGGGGTACGGCATGAATACCAATGCGGAAATGGGGGAGCGCGAGCTCAACGAGTTCTGCCGCCTTTCCGCCGAGGGCGATAAAATTTTGCGTTCCGCGTTCGAGCGCATGGGGCTTTCCGCCCGTGCTCGCTCGAGAATCGTAAAAGTCGCGCGCACGATTGCGGATTTGGACAACAGCGAAGAAATTTTACCCAAGCACGTGTTCGAGGCGGTCTCTTACCGCATATACGATAAAATAGGATGAGTTACACCGAGGAACAAGCGCTCATATGGCTGTGCGGCTGTACGCCGTTTGACTATCGGGAACGCATGCAGTTGCTTCGCACCGCCCCGTCTCCCAAAGCGCTTTTTGAGGATTTCGAAAAATTTTCCGCCGTTCTGATAAAAAAGGGGGAAAGCGGGGTATATAATAAACAGCGCGGAATGCGGGAAGCCGACCTTGCCCGTCTGCTTGCGGACATGGAACGCACCAACCGCTTTGCAATTACGGTGCTCGATAGCGACTATCCAGAGAGCTTAAAAGCCATTCCCGAACCGCCCTTTGTGCTGTTCGGCGAGGGAAACCGTTCGCTTCTCAGCAAACGTAAATTCTGTATCGTCGGCTCGCGCATTACGCCCGCTTGGGCGGAGAAGGTGGGCAAGCAAATTTCTGCGGAACTTGCGGAGCATTTCGTAATCGTAACGGGGCTTGCAGAGGGCGGAGACAGCGCCGCCGTTTCGGGCGCGATAGAGAGCGGAAACCTCATCTGCGTGCTTCCCACGGGGCTCGATACCTGTTATCCCGCCTCGCACGCTTCCCTGAAAGCGCGGGTGGCAAAGAGCGGTTTGGTGCTCAGCGAATATCCTATGCGGGAAGGCGCGAAGAAGTATTCCTTCCATGCGCGCAACCGCATCTTGGCGGGGCTTTCGGAGGGCGTGTTCGTGCTCTCTGCGGGAGCAAAGAGCGGTACGCTTATCACGGCGAACGCCGCGCTCGATTACGGGCGGGACGTGTTCGCACTTCCGCATAACGTAGGGGTAGCTCAGGGCGCGGGGTGCAATGCGCTCATACAAAAGGGCGCGTATCTCGTCACCTGCACGGAAGATATTTTAACGAATTACGGCATACAAAGCACTCGGCGGGAAACCGTTACGCTTCCTCCCGAGGAGGAGAAGATGCTTTGCGTGCTCCGCGAAAGCGGCGAGGCGCACGTTGCCGAGCTTGCGGACAAAGCGGGCATGAAAATATACGAGGCGGCGGCAGTACTTTCCGCCTTGGAACTGAAAAATTTGGCAGTAAAATCGGGCGGAAACAAGTACGCCGCAGTATAGGAGAGTTATGGATTTAATCATCGTAGAGTCGCCGTCCAAGGCGAAAACCATTTCCAAATACTTAAAGGGGAAATACCGCGTAGACGCTTCGGGCGGACACATTCGCGATTTGCCCCAAAAGACGCTCGGCGTTGCCATCGATAAAAACTTCGAGCCGCGCTATGTCACTTCCATCGGGAAAGAGGAAACGGTGAAACGCCTTGCCGACGAGGCAAAGCGCGCGGACAGAATTTTCCTTGCAACCGACCCCGACCGCGAGGGCGAGGCGATTTCTTGGCATTTGCAAACGGTTTTGGGATTAGACGCGGAGGGTAAAAACCGCATCGAGTTCAACGAGATTTCTCCCAAAGCGGTGGAGCGCGCGCTCAAAAATCCGCGTACCATCAACTACAATCTCGTGGACGCGCAACAGGCGCGCCGCGTGATGGACAGGCTTGTGGGTTACAAGCTCTCTCCTCTTTTGAACAATAAAATACAGAACGGGCTTTCCGCAGGGCGGGTGCAATCGGTTGCGCTCCGCTTAGTTGTGGACAGGGAACGCGAAATTCAGGCGTTCGTGCCCGAAGAATATTGGAGCATTCACGCCGACTTACAGGACACGGAAAAGAAGTTTGCGCCCTTTAAGGCGCTCCTCGAAAAGTGCGGCGACAAGAAATTCAAAGTAGGCAACAAAGAGGAAGCCGACGCCGTTTTGGCGGCGCTTGCGGCGGGGAACTATACCGTTGCGAGCGTAAAGAAAGCGATTACCAAATCGCACGCGCCCGCACCCTTCACCACGAGTACTTTGCAGCAGGACGCTTCCAACAAGCTCGGCATGACCGCGCCCGAAACCATGCTCATGGCGCAGCACTTGTACGAGGGTATCGACGTGGGCGGCGAGCATATCGCTTTCGTTACTTACATCAGAACGGACTCCACCCGCGTTTCCGAAGAGGCGCAGGCGGCGGCGCGGGAGTATATCAAAACCCGCTACGGCGAAGATTACGTTCCCGAAAAGCCCAATCATTACGCCACCAAGAAGCAGGCGCAAGACGCTCACGAGGCG
>CAMWUS010000077.1 GCA_947177495.1 uncultured Clostridia bacterium | reverse complement strand
GGTTATTTGTGCAAATGTAAAAACGATTTTCCGCTTGTGTGGGAGAGATGGCTGCCGCATTTGGTATTTCATGGGGAAATTGCCGATTTTTGAAAACTTTTTTCAAAAATAATAAATAAAATGGAAAAAAACACTTGAAATATGAAATAATCTTTGATATAATAAGGACAAATAAAAAAAATTTTTTTATTTACCAGTGAACTATAATTTTGGGAGGTAATTTGGCATGGTTGCATTTGGTAAGAAAATGCGGGCAATTTTGTTGATGGGCGCGCTTGCGCTCGTCTGTGCTTTGGGCGCTTGCCTGAGCT
This sequence comes from uncultured Clostridia bacterium, assembly GCA_947177495.1. Taxonomy (GTDB): domain Bacteria; phylum Bacillota; class Clostridia; order Christensenellales; family Borkfalkiaceae; genus Gallimonas. Next base: position 6,678 of record CAMWUS010000077.1, on the reverse strand, counting down.
TGGTTGGCGGCGGGGCGAAGTTCGAAGCTTCCGCGGCGACGGCTACGAACGTAGTGTATCATATTCACAACGTTACGCAAGACAAGACTGTAGGGGTAAATGAGAAAAACGCCCCGCGCACTTCCGGTACCATCATCTATTACGACAGCTTATGGGGCGCTAAGCGCACGGGCACAGGTACGAATAGATGGGGGCTCGAATTGAAAGCAGAGCTTCAGGACGGAAAGTATATCATTACGGAAATGACTACAAAAAACGGAGAGGGGACCGGCAATATGACGATTCCCGAAAACGGCTTCGTTTTGAGCGGAAACGGCGTCGGCGCTACGGCGCTTGAAGACTTCAAGGTAGGCGACGAATTGCAATTCCAGGACGAAGCGCGCTTTGTTGCAATCAACCAAACCAAGGGCGTGGAAACCGTTTTGAATGAAAAGAACGCGGACCCCGCGAACTGTGCAAACGTTTGGACGTCTTCTTACGGGACGAAAGTTCCCGGTATGCCTTGGCGCCATAGAATTATTTGCGAAAAGGCGGAGGGCGAAAATCTCTACAGTGTAAAGTTTAAGGCCGCTACAGGCGCCGATGCGCTTGCGAGCGAGCTTCCCCTTAACGGCATCGTATTCGATATGCACGGCGATTCGGACGCAAATACTGCTCATCCGTATGCGGGACTTGTAGGCGGCTTCTACTATGAAGCGGAAATAGGGGATATTATCTACTTCGAAGATAAACAGGCGGGACCCGGGGTTACGCCTGCGGACATCACCGTTGCAAGCGGCAGCTTCACTTTGGAAGTAGACGGAATCAATCCCACTGCCGATCAGGATTTTGCGGGCAAGTCGCTCATCTATACGAATGCGGCTCCCATCTATAAAACGCTCGTTCGCTCCGAAGAAACGGTTGCGGAATACGCCGTAGAAAAGAAAGGCGACGGTTACGAAATTACGGAGAAGACCTCTGCGGGCGGGACGGTAATTCCCTCGTACGACGGTTTCGTGCTCAGCATTCCTTCCTCGGTTACGGGATACGATTCGCTCAGCAAGGGCGATAAAGTTACGGTAACGGGCACCTTCGAACAGAAGACCGTGTTCGCCGCAAGCGTGAACAGCAACAAGAAAGTATTTATCGACGGCGCTAACAAAACGCGCGACGAGAACGAAATTATCATTTACGACGACGTGACCTATTTGGCAGACGAACAGGAAGGCTACGATACGCCCGAGGTCGGATATACCGGTACGAACCAATGGGGTGTAGAAATCGTCGTCGAGCTCAAAGACGGAAAATATATCGTTACGGATAAGACGTCCAGCGGAAGACTCGGAAATAGCCAAATCCCCGCAAGCGGATTCGTTCTCAGCGGAAACGGTGTGGGCGCCACGTTGCTCGAAGCGGCGTTTGCAGAGGACGACGAAGTAATCGTTTACGATAAAGATTTGTTGACGAATACGCAGCTCGTCTCCATTACCGTCAACGGAAAGGAAATCGATAAATACGATCCTGCTACTAGAGAGTACGAAATTAACGTAGACAAAGACGACACGACCGTTCCCGTAGTTGCTTGCGTAACGCAAACGAGAATGGGCAAAACGCAATCGGTAGATATCGAGGCGATTAACAAGCCCTACGGCACGGTCAAAATCACCGTTACGGCTACCGACGGAACCACGCAGGGCGTGTACACGCTGAAATTCGATAAAGAGCGCAGCACCAACACGAACTTGAAATCCCTTACGGTAGACGGCGTTGCTTTGAACGGCTTCGTTGCTACCACGATGAAGTATACCGTATCCGTGAAGAAGGGTTCGGCTACGCCCGTCATCGCCGCAACTGCGGAAGACGAGAACGCAACCGTTACTGTCACGCAGGCAACGAGCCTTTCGGGAAACGCAACCATTCTTGTGGAAGCGGAATACGAGGGCTATACCAAGACCTACACGATTTCCTTTGTAGAAGTCGACACTTCGCTTGCATCCATCACGGTGGGCGATAACGCTTTGGAAGGCTTCTCCGCAGGTACGTTCACCTACACGGTGGATTTGGCGGAAGGCACGACGGCTGCTCCCACGGTATCCGCACAGGCTACCGATTCGAAGGCGACCGTTACCATTACGCAGGCGGACAGCGCGAACGGAAAGGCTACCGTTACCGTAACGCTGAACGGAGTTACCTCGACCTATGAAATTACATTCAACGCACCGAGCCCCGCGAAGTCGGGCTGCGGTTCCGCAATCGGAACGGGCATTGCGGCTATGACGGTCGTATTGTTCGCAGCAGGCGTTATCGTGTTGAAAGTCGCAAAAAGGAGAAATGAAAACTAACAATGAGAAGCGGTTTTTTAAAGAAGAATTTTAAAAATATCGGTTCGGTGGCGCTCGCTTTGGCAGTGACCGCGGGCGTTGCGGCAGGCGGCTTGCACGGCATTTTGCCCGCTCACGCCGACAGTGCGAAGAAATTTTCTTACGACGAGGTAGACCCCGTCGAGATAAAAGTAGTCAGTCCAAGCAATAACGAAAGCATCACCGTAACTCCGAAAGAGAACATCGCTTCGACCATTACCAATCAGACGGTCGTTTACACGGGTAACTTCTACTACATGGAATCCGTCGAGCGCGACGAGAACGTAGTGGAATACGCGGTCGAAATTCTCGGCACGGGCGAACAGCGCATTGCCGCAAAGCACACGGGAAGCGGCGGGAACGAAATTCCCGTCCCCGGATACCTTATTTCCATTCCCGCAAGCAAGAGCGGTGCGGACGGCTATTCCGTCGGCGATATCGTAGAATTAGACGGCGCGGAAACTCCTATTTGGCCCGAATACACGGCGGATAACCTTACCGACCACGTGCGCGTTGCCATTTCCTATTTGAACATGAGTGTGCGTAACGCGCCCGGTATCGTGTATTACGGTCCCGAGTTCGGCACGGATACCAAGCAAAACCAATGGGGTGCGGAGCTCAACGCAGAGCTTGACAGCACCGACGGAAAATTCCACGTAAAGGAATTCCGCGGTTTGGGCGTGGGTTCGGATAAAGTCGGTATCGACATTCCCTTAATGGGATTTGCGCTTTCCTCCTACGTTGCTTCGGCGAATAGCGAGCCCTGGCGCGCCATGCTCGCAAAGGACGTGGTGTTCTCGGAAGGGGATATCATCTCCCTGTCGGGCTACGACTATTTGGGGCTCGATATGAACGTGACGAGATACTTCAACTATCTCGACCCGACCGACGACGACAACCCTACGGGCGCGGGTTACGGCGAAAACCGCGGTACCAATCAGCTGAACATTTACACCAAATCCGTGGATACGGGCGGCAGCGAAATGAACACCAACAGCTGGGGCTTCGAAGCGGCTGTTAACGCCGAGGGCGTCGTTACCTCCATGGCGACCAACGTCATCTACATTCCCGACGGCGGGTTCGTCGTTTCCGGTCACGGTACTTCGGGTGATTGGATCAAATCTTACGTAAAAGTAGGCGCGACCATCACTTACGACAACGCGCTGAAAACGCTCAACGTTTCCACGAGCCAGAAGAGCTTCCTCACCACCATGCAGAACAAGCTCGCAGCCTTCGAAAATCAGGCGAAATTGTACGAGACGCGTCTGTACGACCTCAATTTCGAGGCGTTGAACGCGGCGGTTGCGGACTACAAGAAAATCGTAGAGGACGCGACCGAGCTCGATAAGACGATTGCGGCGGCTACGGATGACGGAACCAAGTTCTTGCATCAGGTAGAGTTCAAGGGGCTTACCAATCGGGCGACTGCCGCAGAGAACGCGATTTTGATGCAGTTGACGCAGAGCAATATCGTAGAGGGCAGAGCTGCTTGGCACCGCCCCAACGTGCTCGGCTTGGAAACGAACTTACAACAAATCATCGACAATTTGACCATTCTTTCCGAATGCGGTATCAATACGCTTTACGTGGAAATGCTTTGGGACGGTTACGCAAGCTTCAAATCCGAGCTCGTGACTTATAATCCCTCGCTTGCGAAGTACACCTACGGCGACTATCCCGACTTCTTCACCGCTTACATTAAGGAAGCGAAGAAGCTCGGCATCGAAGTACACGCATGGGTGGAAAACTTCTTCGTCGGTTCCACGACGGACGACAAGACGCCCGTGGAAAACCAAGCGGGCTTTAAGGGTTCGATTATCGGCAAGCACCCCGAATGGGCGCAGTACACCCGTACGGGCAGTCTCATTCAACCTTACGAAATTTCGGGAAGCGCGCATTACGTCTTCATCGACCCCGCGAACCCCGAAGTAAGAAAGTTCTTGCTCGATTTCTATGAGGAGCTTTACACGAAGTTTCCCGAAATGGTAGGGCTTAACCTCGACTATATCCGTTACCCGACCTGCTACGGCGGAACGGACGTGCCCGAAATCGACAGCGGTTACACGGGCTATGCCATGGACGACTTCTTAAAGACGTACGGTTACGGCATTCCTCACAGCACCGAGGTGGATACCTTCCGCAAACAATTCGTTGCGGCTTTGGAAAACGACAAGCAAATGGAGAAAGATTGGCACGCATACCGCGTTGAGCTCATCACTTCGTTTGTAAAAGAAGTACGCGAAATGACCGACCGCGTAAGACCGGACGCAATCATCTCCACGTCTACCGTTCCCGATTACGACGAAGCAATCGAGACCAAGATGCAGGATTGGCGTACGTGGGTGAGAAACGGTTGGATCGACCTCTGCACGCCGATGTCTTACTACCTTTCCAGCGAAAGCGTGGAATCCAATGCAAGCCAGATGATCTTGATCATCGACGACATTGCGTACAGCTACGTAGGCTTGGGCGCGTACATGGGCTTCCAACCCGTAGACTTCGTTCAGCAAATCGGCGCTTGCTACAATGCGCGCGCAACGGGTTACAGCTTGTTTGAAACGAGCACCGTGCTCCTTCATAAGGATGTGCAGGAAGTGCTCAAAGCGACGGTAAGCAGTAAGAAATCGGTGATCGCTTCCGCTTCCGCACATGACGTATTGGAAGCTGTGTTCGACGACATCTTGAAAAAAGCCGATCGCATTTATCTCCCCAAGAACGCGATGACGGAAGCGCAGAAGACCGAGCTTTCCGCTCGCTTCGATACCTTGCTTGCAATGCCTATGGAGAAAGCCGAGGACTTGGTTGCGCTCTATAAGGAGCTCAACAAGCTGTCTAACGAAATGGGCACGTACACCAAGGGTTGGGGCGAAGTGAGAACCAAAGAGTTGCTTTCGGACGCGCTCAACAATATCGACATTAAGATTTCGAGAGCGTATATCCACGAGAAGCTTTGGGATCCGTCCGCGGGCGAAACGAGACCCGACAAGGTGACGACTTCTCAGCCTCCCAAGCCTTCCGACGGAACTCAGAAACCGCCTGTAACGCAGGAGCCTACCGAGCCGAAGAAGGGTTGCGGAAGCGCAGTTACGGGAATCTGCGGTTTGGTCGTATGCGGTTTCGGGCTTGCGGCACTCGCAGTTCGCAAAAAGAGAAAATAAGAAGTGCGCATTTGTTTCCCTTTCCCGCTCGTCGAGCGGGAAAGGGTAAAATTGCTATCAGGAGTTAAAAACATGAAAACAAGTAAAAAGAGATTTCTTTCCGTGATGCTCGGAATGACGGTGTTTGCGTCTGTTTGCACGGCGTTTGCCGGCTGCGGCGAAACCAACGTAGACCCCGATATTCCGCTTGACGTAGACATGAACAACAAGCCTACATTAAATCTCCATATGCAGAGCGCGGGCATGAGCGAAGAGGAGTTCAACGCCGAGCCGACCGCCAAGCTTTTGGAAGAGCTTACGGGCTATAAAGTAAACTATACGCAGCTTCCTTCCGTAGACGATACCGACGCGCTCAACTTGGCGTTCGTAAACAAATCGCAGTATCACGCAATCAAAGTCACCAAGGCGCAGTACAATATGCTTATGTCCAACGACGCTTTGCTGAACATCAAGCCCGCGCTCGAAAAATACGGGCAGGATATGTTGAGCGACATTTCCGAATATTCCTGGAACGTCGTTTCCCGCGACGGCGGCATTTACGGCATTCCCGAGGGCGGTCCTCCCACGGAAGGGCAGCAAAACGTTTCCTCGACCATTGTATTCCGCAAAGACTTGCTTTTGGACGAGGGCTTCTCGCTTCCCACTACGCGTGACGAGTTTACCGAAATTCTTCGCCATTTCAAACAGAAATACGGCGCGACCGACTCGACCTACCGTCCGTTCACGTTCACCTTTGAAGACAGCCTCATTCCCGCAATCGCCGTTTCCTTCGGCATCTATCAGGAATGGGTAAAGGTCGGCAACGAGTGGAAATTCTACGTAGAACTTCCTCAATACAAGGAATACATGGAGTACATGACGGGCTTGTACAACGAAGGGCTTATCGATTTGGACGCACCCACGCAGGATAAAGCGAAAGCAATGGCGAAGTTCGGTCAGGGCAAATCCGTTGCAATCGCGCTCGGCGTATGGGATACCAACACGTTGTACAGCAACCTTGTATCCAACGGTCAGGCGAAGAACAGCGATACGGCTACCGACATTATCGCCGCTATCAAGGGCTTTACCGATCCCGACGGCGTAAAGAACAGAACTTACCATGCGGGCGGATATTCGTACGTCACCGTTATTCCCAAATATATGTATCAGGAAGCCGCTTACACCATCGATCACCTCAACAA
>CAMWUS010000076.1 GCA_947177495.1 uncultured Clostridia bacterium | reverse complement strand
GGCGTATTGCTTCGGGTTGCAACCGAACTCGCGCGCAAAAGCTCGGGTATAACCGTCCACACTGCCGAATCCCAAATCGAACGCGACGTCCGAAACGTTTACTTTTTCGTCGCGCAATCTAAGCGCCGATTGCCGCAACCGCAAACGCCGTATATAATCGGACGGCGTAATGCCCAACAGCGATATGAACAAACGCCTTGCATACCACGGCGAAAACATTGCGGCTTTGGCTAAATCGGTGAGCTTTATTTCTTCCGACAAATGCGCTTTGATATAGTCTTGCATTCTTTGAACCGCGTCGATTTGTTCCTGCAACGTCCACCTCACGTTAAAACAAGTATACCATATACCACAAAAGAAATTCTCGACTTAATTTGCTCATTATAGTCTTTTGAATACATTTGAATTATACTACCTCCGCTTCAACCTGTCAAGATGCGGCGGTTTTTTGATAAGGCAGATTTTTCTTGTGCGCGAACTTTTTCGCCGTAAAATATTTTTTGACAAAGTTATAAAAAACAAGTGACAAACGGCAATAATAATTGGTATAATATGGTTATCCACGTTCTTTTTAGGAGTATACGAAAGAATGGAAATAGTTAAGATTATCATGACGATTCTCGGGGGAATGGGCGCGCTGCTCATCGGCATGCGTATGATGTCCGAAAATCTCACGAGACTTGCCCATAGCAGACTGAAAAGCTTGCTCGGGAAAACGGCGACCAACCGTTTTGCCTGCGTGGGCATGGGCGCAGCCGTCACGGTAATCGCGCAGAATTCGGGGTTCACCACCGTTATGGTCGTCGGGCTTGTAAACGCGGGCATCATGTCGCTCTTTCAGGCAACGGCGATGATCATGGGCGCCAACATCGGCACGACACTTGCGGCTTGGATCATTGCGCTCGGAAGCAGTACGGGGAGCGAACTCAGCTTTACTATTTTCTTTTTAGCGTTTGCCGCAATCGGCGCGTTTATGACGATCTTCGCCAAGCACGACAATTTCAAGACGCGCCGCAACGCCCTGGCGGGGTGCGGCGTGCTGGGCGGGGCCCGCCCCGCCCGGGCGGGCGCGCGCGACTTCGGAGAGGGGCCGGCGGAATCCACCGCCGTTTACAGCTTTTTCAGCGGTCTCGATACGCCGTTTGCCCCCATTATCTTTTTGCTCGTGGGCATCTTTATTACGGCGCTCGTGCAGTCTTCCACCGCGGTAAACACCATCGTAATTACCATGGCGGCGGCGGGCTTGTTCAGCGGCATGGGCGGGAACGCGCTCTTCTTCATTATCATCGGTTCGAACATCGGCACTTGCGTGACGGCGTTGCTCTCTTCCATGGGCGCGAACGCAAACGCAAAGCGCGCCGCGCTCATTCACTTTATGTTCAACCTGTTCGGCGCGGTCATCTTCATGATCATCATGCTGAGTTGGCGGGGCTTTGCCGAAACGATTATCGTACCCGCTTTCCCGAGTAATCCCGAATTCCAAATCACGCTGTTCCATACGCTGTTCAACGTGATATGCACCGCGCTCTTCCTGCCGTTTGTCAACGGCTTCGTGAAGCTTGCCGACCACCTCGTGCGCGACAAGAAAGGCGCGAGTGTGGAGAAAAAGGAACTCGTTATCGAGCTCGACGAGCGTCTGCTCCGTTCTCCGTCCGTCGCCCTCGGGCATATCTATCAAGAGACGGGCAGAATGTTCTCCTATGCAATGGACACGCTCACAAGCTCCTTTGAAGCGTTTGTGGGGAAAGACGTTTCCGTAAAGGAACTCGTACAAGCGCACAACGCGGAGCTCGGGAAAGCTAACCGCAAAATGGTGGAATACCTCGTAAAGCTCTCCGCTTCTGCGCTCGTCATGGAAGAGGAGCGCACCGTTTCCAACTTGCACTACGTGCTCAACGACATCGTGCGTATCGGCGAGCTTGCCGACAACGTTACCAAATATACTGATCACTACGTAGACGACGGGCTGATTTTCTCGGACGATTTCATCGACGCTACGCAGAATATGTACGACAATTTGAAAAGCCTTTACGTGGTTTCGCTTGCAACTTATCTGTACCGCGACCATGCGCGGCTTGCGGAAGTGGACAAGCTCGAAGACGAAATTGATACGCAAAAGCGCGAGATTGTGGCAAAGCATATCAGTCGCCTCAACGAGGGCAAATGCCAACCCGAAAACTCGGGGGTGTTTATCAACCTCGTCGGCAACTTAGAGCGTGCGGCTGACCACATTACCTTTATCGCTCATTCCATTGACAAAGAAAAAGATAACGAAAATATCATGCGAGGGAACAGACATGAAAATTACCATAAATAGAGAGGGGAAAGTGCCCGTAACTGCGGGCGGCGTGGGGTTGTTTTTCGAAGACCTCAACTATGCCTTGGACGGCGGGCTGTATGCGGAGTTGCTCGAAAACCGCAACTTCGAAGCGAAAGACGTCCACGGCGAATGGGACCACTATATCGTGGAAGACGACGGCAGTTACGCTTGGGAAGTGTATCCGCAAGGCGCGGAAGTCGCGCTCAAAGTAAAGACCGACCGCGCGCTCTTCCCCGAAAATCCGCACTACATGCGCCTTGCCGCCGCGGAAAACACGGGCATGAAGAACAAGGCGTACGACGGCGTGTATTTGCAGGCGGGCAAGGAATATAAGTGCTCGTTCTACGCGCGTTCCTACGACTACAAGGGCGCAGTCAAAGTGGGCGTATACGGCAAAGATGTCGCCTACATAGAAAAGAAAATCAAGCTGAAAGCGGACGGACAATGGCACCGTTACGCTTTCCATGCCAAGAGCAAGGTAGACGCCGAGAAAGCGGATTTCCGCATTACCCTGTGCAAGACGGGTATCATTCATCTCGACGCCTTTTCGCTGATGCCCGCAAACGCGGTGATGGGCGTGTTCCGCCGCGACCTCGTGGAGCTGATGGCGGAAATGAAGCCCGGCTTCTTGCGCTTCCCCGGCGGCTGCGTGGTGGAGGGCAATAACCTTGCCAACCGCTATCTTTGGAAAAACACCATTGGGCAGGTGGAACGTAGAAAACACAATTGGAACCGTTGGGCGGTACACGCAACGGGACCCGACAACAATTTCCGTTCCGAATATTCGCACTACGGGCAGACGCTCGGGCTTGGATATTACGAATATTTCCGCTTGGCGGAATACCTCGGCGCGAAGCCGCTTCCCGTGGTGAGCGTGGGCATTGCCTGCCAGTATATGTCTACGGAGTTCGTGCCCCTTGACAGCCCCGAACTTGAAACGTATATTCAAGAGGCGCTCGACGTCGTGGAATTTGCAAACGGCGATATCAACACCGTATGGGGCAGAGTGCGCGCCGACCTCGGTCACCCCGAGCCCTTCAAGCTCGAATATTTGGGCGTGGGCAACGAACAGTGGGAAACGGAGACGACGAAGGAGCGCGCGGGCAACGAATTTTACAAACGCTTCGAGCTCTTCGAAAAGCGCATTCACGAGCGCTACCCCGATTTGAAAATCGTGGGCACCGTAGGTCCCACCGTCGATACCGACTCGCACAAGAGCGCATGGAAGTGGACGCGCAAAAATCTTGCAAAGAACCCGAATTTCGTGTATTGTTCGGACGAGCATTTCTACGTTTCTCCCGAATGGTTGTATTCGCACGTAAACGTTTACGACGAGTACCCGCGCGACGGCGGGCTTGTGTATGCGGGCGAATATGCGGCGCACGTGCCCGGTTCGGGTTGCGCGCTCTTCAACGCGCCGCAGGCAAACGTATGGGAGGGCGCTTGGGCGGAAGCCGCATTCATGACGGGTATGGAGCGCAATGCGGATATCGTTGTGATGAAGTCGTACGCGCCGCTGTTTGCCCGTCTCGGCTACACGCAGTGGAGCCCCGACATGATTTGGTTCAACGGTAAAACCGCTTACGGTTCTCCCAGCTACCATGTGCAAAAGTTGTACAGCCTCTACACGGGCGACGATTCTTTAAAGACGACGGTGGACGGCAAAGGCGTGTATGCTTCGGCAACCGAACGCGACGCATTCGTTTACGTAAAGGTGGTAAACAGCGGAGCGGAGGAAGTGCCCGTCGAGGTGGAGGGTGATTTCGATTTCGGGAGCCTTACCCGCATTATCCGTCTTTCGGGCGAGCTTAGCGACTACAACACGGTGGATGAGCCCGACAAAATTTCCCCCGTGGATATCGCGCCCGTGGAACCGCGCTCGCTCACGCTTGCGCCTTACAGCTTCCAAGTGCTCGTGTTCAAGAAGTAAGCCTTGAGTGGAAATTACTTTACAAAATTTTTGAGAAACGGTATAATAACGGTATGATAAAGCTTGCCGACAAATGGAAAGATTACACCGTGCTCGCTACGGGCGACGGCTATAAATTAGAGCGGTGGGGGGAAGTCACCCTGCTCCGTCCCGACCCGCAGGTCATTTGGGGCGCGGAGCGGGATTTGTTCTCCGATTCCCGCGTAGATGCCGTTTACCGCCGCAGCGAAAAGGGGGGCGGCGCTTGGGAATACAGGCGCACGATTCCTACCGAATGGGATATTTCCTATCCCCTCGGCGACGGAGAAAAGCTCAAATTTCTCATCAAGCCGATGGGGTTCAAGCATACGGGACTTTTCCCCGAACAGGCGGTCAATTGGGAACGCACTGCGGCGCTCGTGAAAAAGGCGCGTGCGGAGCGGGGAAGCGTAAAGGTGCTAAACCTCTTCGCCTATACGGGCGGGGCGAGCGTCGCGCTTTGCAAGGCGGGCGCGGAAGTCACGCACGTAGACGCCGCAAAGGGCATGGTGGAGCGCGCGGGGGAAAACGCACGGCTCACGGGGCTTACGAGCGGTATTCGGTATATCGTGGACGACTGCATGAAGTTCGTTCAAAGGGAGATTCGCCGCGGGAACAAGTACGATGCAATCGTCATGGACCCGCCTTCCTACGGAAGAGGACCGGGCGGCGAAATGTGGAAAATCGAGACGGGGCTTTACCCCTTCGTCAAGTTATGCGCACAGCTGTTGACGGACGAGCCCCTGTTCTTTTTAATCAACAGTTATACAACGGGGTTACAGCCTGCGGTGCTCTCCAACCTATTAACGCTCTGTCTTGCGGGGCGCAAGGGAAAGGTGGAAGCGTACGAAGTGGGACTGCCTACGGAGGAGGGGATTCCCCTTCCCTGCGGCGCGGGAGGAATTTACGTAAATGAGTGAAATTTCAAAAAAGCAAGAGGGGCTTGAAATCGTCTACGAGGATAACCATATTCTCGTGGTGTTAAAGCCGCAGAATATCGCGTCCTGCCCCGACGAGAGCGGCGACGAGAATTTGCTCGACATGCTCAAAGAGTACGTGAAAGTCAAGTACGAGAAAAAGGGCAACGTCTATATCGGGCTCGTGCATCGGTTGGACCGTCCTACGGGCGGACTGATGGTGTACGCCAAAACGAGCAAGGCGGCGGGCAGACTTTCCGAGCAAATGAAAACGGGGAAATTCGAAAAGCGCTATTTGACGGTGCTTGTCGGCGCGCCCACGCCCGAGAAAGGCAAGCTCGAAAATTGGTTGAAGAAAAACACCGTAAATAATATGGTGTATCTCAGCACGCAGGGCACCGACGGCGCAAAGCACGCTTTGCTCGAATACGAAGTTTTGCAAAAAGAGGGCGGGCTTGCGCTTACCGAAATCAAATTACATACGGGTAGAAGTCATCAAATCCGCGTGCAGACGGCGGGCATTTCGCACCCCGTTTACGGCGATATGCGCTACGGCGGAGAACGGGCGCAAAAGGGCAAGCTTGCGCTGTGGGCGTACTCGCTTGCGTTCACGCACCCCGTTACGCAGGAGCGTATGCGCTTTTTATCGGAACCGCCCGCGGGCGAGCCTTGGAGCAGGTTCGATCTTTCTTCCGTCGTGAAGCCATAAATTTGGGCGAAAGGGCGATTTTCTTCGGGAAAGACGGCATTACCGCTTGACGGAAATGCTATTTTCGTGTACAATATATAAGATATTCGGGCATTGCGCCCGTATGGAGCACACATTCATGAGTAAAGTTAAAACACGCATTATCACGCTATTATCTATTTTTATGCTGATTGCGCTCGCTTTGGGCTTTGTTTTTGCACCCGTCAACTTGCGCAAAACCTCGGCGGCCGCCACTTATAATATCGCAGGCGGAAGCGACGGCATCTTCGCCGCAAAGACGACGGGCGGCGCAAAGGGCGAGGTATTGGCTTATAAATCGGGCGACGACGCATACGTCAACTTTGTTATCGATAACGGCGGTTCCGTCGCTTACGAGCGCGACCTTGCTTTAAAATGGTATACGGGCACGGCGAAAGAACTTGCAGGCGTGGAAAACTATTTCAGCCTCACCTTCGCGGTGGCGTTAAAGGACGGGGCGGTTCCCTTCGATAAGTACAGCATCGAGTTCGAGAGCAAGGAAGAGAACATCACCAAAGACGGCAAAGCGACCAACGCTATCGTATTCGTAAAAGGCGAGAGCGAAGGCTCGTTGCAGGTTTACGTAAAAAATGCGGACTTTACGGGCGATGAGGAAGCGGAAGCCAAAATCGAAAGAATCGATATTAGCAACAGCGCGGCGGACATCACCGTATCGCTTGCGGGCGGTTCTTCCGCGGGTGCGTTTGCGGTAAACGTAAACGGACAGAAAGCGGGCGAGTTCACCAACGTAGGCGGCAACTACCTCGAATACTATTCCTCTTCGTCTTCTACGCCCAACGTTCCCATGACCTTTAAGGCAACGGCAGGGGAAGGCAAGCAAGCCAGAATTATCATGAAGAATCTCAACGGGCAGTCCCTCAAAGTTACGGGCGGCACGGAAGAGGAGACGCAAGACGGCGTCCGCGTGAAGGACGGTAAAATTACCGACGACGCCGATCCCGTTTTGGTGCTCAACGAAGATATTTACAGCTATACGCTCGGTCAGAAATTCACGCACGAGTGCAAGGTCATCGACGTTTGCAAGAAGAGTATCTCTAGCCCCACGCACGCGTATTA
>CAMWUS010000075.1 GCA_947177495.1 uncultured Clostridia bacterium | reverse complement strand
TAATGCGCGTTTTAATTTGATTGCTTGTTAAAAAGGATATCAAAATGAATGCCGAAGCAATGAGCCCCAACCACTCATTCTTTAAAATTTCAACAAAAGTTGTTCCCAATAACGATAACATAATCGCATTTCCTCCTTATTCGCAGTTCATTATACCAAAAATAAATAAAAAAATCAAGACGTATTGGAATTACAAATTTGCATTTTTGAAGATTCCTTAAGCGGCGCGAAAATACTATTTCCCCGCGCGGCGTAATATATATAAAACGTTGTAATTTTTACAAGATTTTCTTAATCTGGAAAGAAAACTTGTACGCGGCGGCAAAAATGTATCTTGACGAACAGTGTCGGTTATGGTATGATTATGTCATAAATAAAGTTTAGTTTTAGGAGGTATTTATTATGTCACCCCTTGCAGTAGGATTAACAGTCGGCGCAGTTATTTTAGTCGTCTTGGTGCTTATTCTTTTCGGAATCGGCTACATGAAGGCGCCGCCCGATACGGCTTACATCATTTCGGGACCGTTCCGCCGCAAAATACTTATCGGACGTGCGGGATTCCGCATTCCCTTCTTTGAACGCGTGGATAAAATTTCCCTGCGCGTCATGCAGGTGGACGTAAAGACGAGCGAAGCCGTTCCCACCAACGAGTTCATCAACGTGAACGTGGACGGCGTTGCCAACATTAAGGTTTCGTCCAATCCCGAGCTGTTGAAGAAAGCCGCGGAGTCCCTCCTCGGTATGCGGCAATCCGAACTCATCAGCCTTGTTACGCAGGTGCTCGAAGGTAACATGCGCGAAATCGTCGGTTCGGTCGGTTTGAAAGAAATGGTGCAGGACCGTCAAGGCGTTGCCAAAAAGATTACCGAGAACGTCGTTCCCGATATGGAGAAGCTGGGTATCGAAGTAGTAAACTTCAACATTCAGAACTTTAAGGACAACGCGGGCACCATCGAGAACATGGGTATCGACAACGTGGAGCAAATCCGCAAGAACGCGCAAATCGCCAAGGCGAACGCGCAGCGCGACATTGCCATTGCCACCGCCAACGCGGAGCAGGAAGCAAACGCCGTCAAGGTGGAATCGCAAAAGCAAATCGCCGAGCAGAACGCCGCCCTTGCCGTGCAGGAAGCGGACATGAAGGTAAAGGCGGACACCAAGCGCGCGGAAGCGGACGCGGCGTATGCCATTCAGCAGGAGAGTCAGCGTAAGACCATCGAGATCACCAAGGCAAACGCGGACATTGCAAGAAGAGAAAAGGAAGCCGAGCTCGCCGAAAAGGAAATTGCAATCAAAGAACGCCGTCTCGATGCGGAGATCAGAAAGCAAGCGGACGCGGTCAACTACAAGATTGCAAAGGAAGCGGAAGCAGACCTTGTAAAGCGCCAAAAAGAAGCGGAAGCTATGGCGTACGAAGCGATGAAGAAAGCGGAAGCGCAAAAGGCGGAAGCGGAAGCGTTGCGCTATGCCATGGAGCAGGAAGCGAAAGGTATTCGCGCCAAGGGACTTGCGGAAGCGGAAGCAATCGAGAAGAAAGCCGAAGCGCAAAAGAAGATGGGCGAAGCGTCCGTCCTCGAAATGTACCTCGCCGCCCTTCCCGAAGTCGTAAAGAACGCGGCGGAGCCTTTGAGCAAGACCGACAAGATCGTGATGTACGGCGACGGCAACTCCACCAAAGTCGTAAAAGACGTGATGAACAGCGCAAGCCAAGTTATGGAAGGCATGAAGCAGTCTACGGGAATCGACATTGCGTCGTTGCTCGCAGGCGTGGTAGGCGGCAAAATTGCCGCGAAGTCCGACAAGGAAACGGACAAAAAATAATTAGAGTCCCAAAGAAAACACCGCTGAAATCAGCGGTGTTTTTTTATAAATTACTATTGTATTCTTGCAAGCAATGTGATATAATAAACAAAAAATCAAGAGAGGCTATAAAATGACCAAAACAGTTGAAACGGCTCAGCCCTGTTGCACCTGCAAAACGGGCAAGGCGCTCCACCTCGCGGGTGGGATTTGCCTGATTGCGGGCGCGCTCCTTGCGCTTGTGTTTGCGTTCTTTATCGGCAATACCTTAACAATGACGATTCCGAAGGGCTACTATACGGACGAATCGGAAACCGTAGTAACGAGCATGATTTGGGACGATTTCGGTCCTTCTTACAAGAGCTTGGCTACCCTCTTCGAGGCTATGGAAGAATACTCGGGACATTTTCAAACCTCGTTCTATTTGCCCACGGTGATTTCTACAATCGTAGGTGCGGGCACGCTTGTTGCCGTTATCGCCCTTTCCGTAATTGCCGCACTCAAATACGGTGCACACTTTAAAAATCCGTCGGCAAAGTACGAAAAATATGCGCTTGCGGCAATCATCACTTTCATTGCGGGTGCGCTTGCTTACTACACAATCAACGGCGTTTCTCTCAATACGCTGACGGCTTCCACCTCGTACGACCGTAGCATTACGATTACCGTTACGCCGAGCGCAATTACCAAAACGGGCATGATTCTCGTCGGAGTTCTCGTCGGCGCGTACTTCGTGCTGAAAGTTGCAAGCCAGGGGAAAGCCCTTGCGGACAAAGGAGCAATTCCCAACCTTGTGTTCACGGTTTGCTCGCTCGTGTTTACCGCAATCGCATTGTCGTTCGTCATCGAAGTCATCGCGCAAGTTAGCGGTTGGAAAACCATAACGGCAGAACTTAACTTCCAAGCGATTACCGTCGCGCTCGCCACGTTGAACCAAGAAAATGCGTTAAAAGCCAATCCCGCAGAAATAGACGGCTATGCTGCGGCTTACGGACTTTCCGCTACGTTGCAGTTCTTGCAAATTGCCGTGATTGCCGCTATCGTGGTCGTGCTCATTCAAAAAATCAGCCACTACCCCAGCCAAAAGAGAACGGGCATGATCGAATCGATCGTCCTCTGCGCGCTTACGCTTTTGTACTTCATTTTGACTTGCGTGTGCATTTCCGAAACCAATTACTACTTGAACGAAATGTCGGGCACAAGCATGGATCAGGACTACGTTACGCTCCTTTCGGCGCCCATCGCCCTGCTCGTTGCCGCGGTACTCAACGTTGCGGTAGCGGTGCTCAACAAGGTGGTACTCAGTTGGGATAAACTCACCGCTAAAAAGGCAAAGCCCCAAGCGGAAGCGCCCGTAACTGCGGAAGAACCTGCTCCCGTTGAAACAAACGAACCCACCGAAGAATAATTATAAAAAACAAAAACCCCCGACGGGAAACCCCGTCGGGGGTTTTATTATTTTACTTCATGAACGCCAAGAACGCTTTGTAGTTGCTGTACAAATCCGCTTTGGAGATGAGCTCGTAGGGCGCGTGCATGGAGATGACGGGCACGCCCAAATCGACGGTATCGATATTGAGGTTGGCGAGGAATTTCGCCACCGTGCCGCCGCCGCCCGCGTCTACCTTGCCGAGCTCCGCCGTCTGCCAAACTACGCCGCCCTTATCGAACATAGCGCGCACTTCGCCGACGAATTCCGCGGAAGCGTCGTTCGAACCGCTCTTGCCGCGCGCTCCCGTAAACTTGCTCATGCAGGTACCGCAGGAGAGCATTGCGGAGTTCATCTTTTCGTACACGCCCGCGAAGTTGGGATCGTATGCCGCAGTTACGTCGGAAGAAAGGCACTTGCTCGCCGCACGCACTTTGCGGAAGCTCGCCCCGAGCGCAACGGAGATTTCCTCCATGAGGTCCTCGTACACTTTGCACTGCATGCCCGTGGTGCCCTCGCTGCCGATTTCCTCTTTATCGACGAGCATGGCAAGCACGGTGTGCTCGCTGTCTTCGTTGAGAACAGCCGTAAGCGCGGGATAGGCGCAAACCCTGTCGTCGTGCCCGTACGCGCCGATTAAAGCGCGGTCGAAACCGACGTCCCTTGCGGGATAAGCGGGAACTGCGGAAAGCTCTGCGGAGAGGAAATCCTCTTCGCACATGCCGTATTTCTCATTCAAATAGGCAAGCACGTTGAGCTTGATTTTGTCGCCTACGTCCTCGTCCTCGTAAGGAAGTCCGCCCACAACCACGTTGAGCTGTTCGCCCTCGATGATTTTAGCCGCCTTGCCGCCCATTTGGTCGCCGCCGAGGTGGGGAAGCAAATCGTCGATATAGAACACGGGATCGTTCGCCGCTTCGCCAACGCTGAGTTCGATTTTCTTGCCGTTCTTTAATACGACCGCGCCATGAAGCGCAAGCGGGATTGCCGTCCACTGATATTTTTTGATGCCGCCGTAGTAGTGCGTTTTTAAGAAGCACATACCCGCGTCCTCATACATGGGGTTTTGCTTAATGTCTACGCGGGGCGCGTCGATATGGGAAGCAATCAGGCGCAAGCCGTCCTCTTCCAAATTCTTTTTGCCCACGCGGAACACGACGATACTTTTGCCGCGGTTGACGAAATATTTTTTATCGCCCGCCTTCAATTTGTCACCGAAATGATATTCGGTAAAGCCCGCTTTCTTCGCCATTTCCACGGAGACTGCACAAGCCTCGCGTTCGGTTTTCGCCGCGTCGAGGAATGCCTTGTAGCCCTCGGCATAAGCAAAGATTTCTTTGCGTTCCGCGGCGTTTGCCGCTTCGAAATAGTTTTGTTTTTTGTAGGAAAGCTTTTCAAGCAACGCTTTCCCCTTGCTCTTTTCCGCCATGATTTATCTCCTTTTTCTATATTTTACCAAGTTTGCTTTATTATACCATAGCCAAATAATTTTTGCAAGAAGTTTTACGCGACATTCCCTTTGCCGAAAAACAAGACAAAAAGAAAGAGCAACGGAATTTCGAAAAATTCCGTTGCCCCTTTCCAATAGAGATTAACTCTCGCGTGTGCGATTAGTCAGCATTCTCCGCAGGCGTACGAACGATGGAAGTAATTGCCGTGAATGCGTGGTCGGTACCAAGACCAATCGTATATTCATTAAGCAACGTATTACCCTCGGTTGCGGTAATGGTGTACTTCATCGTTTGTCTTGTATGGTCCTCTGCGTGCGAAGTCAAATCGAAGAAGATGACAATTTCGTTTTCATTCGTCCAATCGAACGTAAGCGTAATCGTGCAATCTTTAATTGCCCCCAGGAAGCTGTCCCAAACAGGAGCGTCGCTGAGTACGATATTCCAATTCTCGGCAGCTTTGATTGCATCTCCATCGTTAATCCAGTTGTCCATTCTGAAATAACCCTTACATTCCGCACCGTAAATAAGCGCACCCAAGGTTTGGAAGTTACCGGTTCCGGGAGAAGTCATTTCGCCCGTAAATACAACTTTTGCACCTTTTTGCAGTTTTTCGCTGTACAAGGGAGTTGTATGGGTGTAGAAATACGTGTTGCCCGCAGTGCCGATTGTAAGAACGGTGTCAATCAAGTCCGCTTCCGCAACTGTCGTTTTTTCAATCGAAGTGATTTCTGCGTATCCGCAGTCTACGTCCAAACCAACCTTGTAGCTATCGGCAAGCGTTCCCTCAGCGGGAGCAGAATAGCCGTACACAACCTCTGCGGATTTCTCACCTTTCTTATACTGAATCGTCAAGAAAATGGAATTCGTTGCAATCGACCAATCCCAAGTAATGGTAATGTCGCAGTCAGCATTGAGTTCTTTGATGCGATCGGCGTAATCGGTAGCATCATTGATTTCTGCACCCGCTTGGTCCACAACCGTGGAACGAATAGGAACCAAATCGCCTTCACCTGCACCGTCCATATTCGGGTGGTTGAAGCAAACGTTTTGCTGACCCTTCAATGTCGCACCGTTGAAAACCGAATAAATGAGTCCGTCCCAAATATTTATACCCTGCGATTTTTGAATGCCCTTCAAAACAAGCTTCTCGCCGCGAGCAAGCGTGCCTACCCATTGAGGTGTATTTTCCACGTTGCTACGATAACCGGTCCAGGCAACGCCCCCCTTCGTACCGTCCGTACCGACTACAATCCATGCACCGTATTGCGCAGTAACCGTAACATGCTCCGTTACGTCGATTTCTACGCCTGCCGCTTTCAGCTCGGTATCGTCGCCGACTTTCCAACCCAAGAACTTATGGTCGGTAGCTGCCGCGGGAGCATCGGGAAGCGTTACTTTACCTACATGTTTTTCTACTTCCTCTGCTTCGGGAGCGGTTGCGTCCGTTACATGGTTCTCACCGAGTTCATAGGTTACGGTAATAGCCCATTTTGCGGCAATCGTAACGTTTGCGGTTACGTCGGTATCAGCGGTCACTTGGGTGCCGTATTCTTTCGTACCCTCGTTATCTACCACTAAGAACCAACCCTTAAAGGTTAAGCCTTCTTCCGTCAGGTCCGCAGGAAGATTGAATTTTTCGGGCGTGCCTTCGGAACCATTGTTGTCGTATTCCGTCGTTGCGCCGGTTACAGCATTGCCGTTCAAATCGTCCAAAACGGTTACGGTAAATACCGCTTGCCATTTTGCAACAATCGTCATGTTGTCTTCTACATCGGGAAGATTTTCCGGATCGATATCTACATCGCCGTCCTCGCCGGGGATATACCAATTCAAGAAACGATAGCCGTCTTTCTTGGGATTCGTTGTAGGAAGCGAAACCTTCTTATTCGCGCCCTCCGCATCTTTGGCAACGGTTTGCGTAGCGTAAGTGGTGTTGTCATCCGTCTTGAAGGTAACCTTCCAAGAATTCTGGGTGGAAGCCCATTGTGCGGTAAGCGTAACATCGCCCTTAATTTTCAGTGTAGCAGGCGCTTTTACAGTCGTGGTGGTAGTGCCGACTTTCCAATTCGTGAACGTCCATCCGGCAGCTCCTTCAGGATCTGCGGGAACGTTGATTTCGGTGTCGTACTTCGCCTTGATGTCCTTATAAGCCTCGCTTTCTGCCACACCATCTGCCGCGTAGTCTCCAAGGTCAATCGTAACGGTATATTCGATCGCGTCCCATTGCGCGGTGATCGTAATGCTTGCGGTAAGGGTGATTTTGCCGCTTTCTTTCGTTTCGGTACCGACTTTCCAACCTTTGAACTCATAGCCTTCCGCTGC
>CAMWUS010000074.1 GCA_947177495.1 uncultured Clostridia bacterium | reverse complement strand
CGTGAATATTCTGCTCGGTCCTGCCGCGAATATCAAGCGCAATCCGCTGTGCGGCAGAAACTTCGAGTACTTTTCCGAAGACCCTCTGCTTGCGGGCAACATGGCGGCGGCGGAAGTGGACGGCGTGCAAAGCAAAGGCGTGGGCGTTTCGGTAAAGCATTTCGCGCTCAACAATGCCGAGAATTACCGCTTTATGGGCGACAGCGTTTGCGATATGCGGGCAATGCGCGAGATCTACTTAAAAGCCTTTGAAATCATCGTAAAGGAAAGTCACCCGCATACGATGATGTGCGCTTACAACAAAATCAACGGCGAGTACTGCTGTCAAAACGAGTGGCTGCTAAACCATGTGCTCCGCAAGGAGTGGGGGTTTGACGGCGCGGTCATGTCCGATTGGGGCGCGACGCGCGACAGGGTAAAGGGCGTTGCCGCAGGGCTGGATTTGGAGATGCCCGGCGACACCGCTATTTGTCGCAAATGGATTTGCGACGGCGTGAAAAAAGGCACGCTCAAAGAAGAGGTTTTGGACAAGGCGGTAGAAAACGTTTTGCGCCTTGCTTTTCGGTACAAAGACAAACCGAAAGGCACCAAGGTCGATTGGCAAGCGCACGACGCGCTGTCCGCCGAAATTGCCGAGGATTGCGCCGTGCTGTTAAAAAACGACGGCGCGTTGCCGCTCGATAAAAATGCGCGCCTACTCGTGGTGGGCGATTTGTTCCAAACCATGCGCTATCAGGGCGCGGGTAGTTCGATGATTAACCCGACTTTTTTGACCACACCGAAAACGGCATTCGACAGGCAAAAGGTTGCGTATACTTTGTGCCGCGGGTATGCGGAAAGCGAACTCGCCCCCGACGAAAAACTGATTGCAGAGGCCGTTGCCGCGGCAAAGGATTACGAAGCGGTGCTCGTGTTCGCGGGGCTTACCGATTGCGCGGAAAGCGAGGGCGGAGACAGAGAGCATATGCGAATGCCCGAAAATCAACTTGCCGTGATCGACGCGCTGATCAAAGCGGGCAAAAAAATTGCGATAGTGCTGTACGGCGGCTCGCCCGTGGAATTGCCGTTTGCGGACAAAGTGAGCGCCATTCTCAATATGTATTTGCCGGGGCAGAACGGCGGTACGGCGACGTATCATTTGCTGTTCGAAAAATCGCCGTGCGGAAAGCTTGCGGAAACTTGGGCGGAGAGCTATGCAGACATTCCGTTCGGGAGCGACTATTCTAAGACGGTAAACGAAATTTACAAGGAGAGCGTGTTCGTCGGCTATCGCTATTATCTCACGGCGAAAAAGCGCGTGCGGTATCCGTTCGGCTTCGGGCTTTCCTATACCGCGTTCGACTATCGCGATATGCAAGTGCGGGAAACGGACGGCGAATTCGTAGTCTCCTGCGAAATCGTAAATACGGGAAAGTTCGACGGGGCGGAAGTCGTACAGCTTTACGTAAAAGCTCCGCAGGGCGTTTATAAACCCGCAAAGGAGTTGAAAGGGTTTGCGAAAGTCTACCTGAAAGCGGGCGAGAGCAAGCGGGTAGAAATTACCGTAAAGAAAGAAGAGTTACGGTATTGGAACGTTAAGGAAAGCCGTTGGACATTCGAGGGCGGCGAGTACGAATTACAGCTTTGCTCGGATTGCGAGACGGTTAAGCTGAGCGAAAAGGTAATGCTTGCGGGAGACGGTGAAAACCCTTATTCGGAAGCGGTGAACGAAATTTATTCTACTGCGGACTTCGCCAAAGTGACCGGCGGCGTGTTCGAGGAAATGAGCGGGCTGAAAATCCCTGCGCTTCCGCCGAAAAAACCGCTTACCCTCGAATCGAAATTTACCGATTTCAAGCAAACGGCTTTGGGAAAGATTTTGTATAAAGCCGTTATGAGCGTTGCAAATAAGGAAGTGAAAAGGGCGAAAAAGCTTCCCGAGGGCGCAGAGCGGGATAACCGCATGAAGGGCGCGCAGTTTATGATTCGTATTCTCGAGAGTAATTGCGTTTATTCCATGTCCATGTCGGCAGGGAAAAGATTTCCGTTCAACTTTGCACAAGGCTTCGTGCACCTCGCAAACGGTCGTATCTTAAAAGGTATCAACTGCTTTTGTAAAAAAATAAAAGCCCCTAAATTACCGAAATAGTGGGGGATTGACAAAGAGAAATACCCAACAAAATAGCTCCCGCCTTTTGTGTTACACAAAAGGCGCGAATTAAATTTTTATCCCCCGTGCAACCGAACGGGGGAATTTGTTATTTATTCAGTTGTGAGAAGCTTATTCCCATAACCGCGTGTTGGCGCTTTGAAAGATATGCGGTAACTTGCTTGCCGCAATATGCCTGTCGGTTATTTTTTCGCCCCTATCAGAAAGTAGTACATTGGTCCGTCCTCCTATGCTTCAATCTTCCGTGACGAGAGATTGAACATGACGCATACCTCCCCGATTATTTTTCGGAAGCCTTGCCGTCCTCATTCGGCTCCCCTGTGATTGCGAACTTTTCCGTCCGTTCTCTCAGTAGTGCATCGGTCTATACCTTCCAAATTTGTTTGTAGTTAACAGTTCATGAACGTTATTAACTTTTCTACCTTCATTATAGCATATATTTTGGGTTTGTCAATACTTTTCCGAAAATTTTTTTTGGAAATTTTTTCTGTGCTTTTTCTATTGGGAAAGAGGTTGGGACAAGGCAGGCATATTCGCGCGTGGGCGTTCATAATTTAATCGTATGGAAATGTACGAATTAAGTGCAGGGGAAGTCTTGCGGGAAACGGGAAGCAGCGAGGGCGGGCTCAGCTCCGCCGAAGCGGAAAAGCGGCTTGCGTTGCAAGGCAGAAACGTATTGCAAGAGGGCAAGAAGCGCAGCAAAATCGGGCTGTTTTTTGCGCAGTTCAAAGATTTGATGACGATCATTCTCATCTGTGCGGCGTTTCTTTCCGCGGTGCTCGCCTTTATCACCAAGGATAAAAACGAGCTTGCCGATACGGGCATTTTGCTCTTTATCATTTTGCTCAACGCGGTCGTCGGCTTTTTGCAACAGTACCGCGCGGACGCCGCGATCGAAAACCTAAAAAAGCTTTCGGTATGCGAAGCCAAAGTCATACGCGACGGGCGGGTAATTGCAATCAATGCGGAAGAGCTCGTCGTGGGAGACATTATCGAACTCGAAGAGGGCGACCGCATTCCCGCCGACTGCCGCATTTTGCGCAGTGAAAATTTCCGTTGCGACGAATCGGCGCTCACGGGGGAAAGCAAGCCCGTAAAGAAATTCGATTGCGTCGTGAAAAAAACCGCCCTTGCGGAGCGGAAAAATACGGCGCACTATTCCACCTTTTGCGTAAAGGGTTCGGCGCGGTGCGTGGTTACGGCTTGCGGCATGAACACCGAAATGGGCAAAATCGCGGGGCTTTTAAACGAGGCGAAACCCACGCCCTCGCCCCTCGATAAAATTATCACCAAGCTCGGCAAAATCATTTCGGTTACCGTATTGACCGTGGCGGGCATTCTCTTTATCGGGGGTTTGCTCGCGCGCCGCGTGAGCTTCTTACAAAACGTAATGAACGCCGTTGCCGTTGCGGTTGCGGCGATCCCCGAGGGTATGGGCGCGGTGGTTACCGTCATTCTCGCTATGGGCGTACAGCGCATGGCAAAGTCGCACGCCGTCATGCGTAAGCTTTCCGCCGTGCAGACCTTGGGCGGGTGTACCTGTATTTGTTCGGATAAGACGGGCACGCTCACGCAAAACAAAATGACGGTGGAAGAAATCGTTACCCGCTTCCCCGCTTCGGGGGAAAGCTACACGGGCACGCGCGTGCAAAAGGAGCTGTTGCGTTGCGTGCGCGTATGCCATACCGTGAAAGGGGGTGCGGGCGGATACCTCGGCGACCCGACGGAAATTTCCTTGCTCGAATACGCCGACCGCATGAACTTTGCCTACGAAGCGCGCGTGACGGGGGGGATTCCGTTTTCCTCCGAGCGCAAAATGATGAGCGTGCTCACGGGCGGAACGCTGTATGCAAAGGGCGGCGCGGACGTGCTTCTGCTCAAGTGCAGCCGTTTGATGACGGAAGAGGGAGAACGCCCGCTTGGGCGCACGGAGCGCGAAGCGATTAACGAAGCAATCAAGGATTGTTCCTCCCGCGGAATGCGCGTGTTGGGCTTTGCGCGCGGCACGGGCACGCGGGAAGAAGAGCTGACTTTTTTGGGTATTGCCGCCATGCTCGATCCGCCCCGCGAGGGTGCGGCGGAAGCGGTCGCAAGTTGTAAGGGCGCGGGCGTGCGCACGGTGATGATCACGGGGGACAGCGCGGACACGGCGTTTGCCATTGCGCGACGCATCGGCATTGCTTCCCGCGAGGACGAGGTAATCACGGGCGAGGAGCTCGACGAAATGGGGGAAGAGGAATTCTCCCGCCGCGTCAAGGAATACAGCGTGTATGCGCGCGTGTCTCCCAAGCACAAATCGGAAATCGTGACTGCGCTCCAAAGCAAGGGCGAAGTGGTCGCCATGACGGGGGACGGCGTGAACGACGCGCCCGCCCTGCGCGCCGCGGATATCGGCGTTGCTATGGGTTCGGGCACGGACGTCACGAAAAATGCCGCCGAGGTCGTGCTGACCGACGACGACTTCTCCACCATGGTGCACGCGGTGGAAGAGGGGCGCAACGTATTTTTCAACGTAAAAAAGACGATCTCCTTTTTCCTCGCCACCAACTTTGCAGAGGTGCTCGCGGTTCTGATCGTCTCGCTGTTCCTTTGGAAATTTGAATTTTTATCGTCCACGCAACTGTTGTGGATCAACCTTATCACCGACTCCCTGCCCGTGCTCGCGCTCGGCGTGGAACGCACGGACGGGGTGATGTCAAGGCCGCCCGTTTCCGATAAAGAGATTTTCTCCAAACGCTCGCTGTGTACCATGGCGTTCTTCGGTATCGTACAAACGGCAATTATCGTGGGGCTGTTCGGCTTCGGGCTGATCTATTGGGGGAACGCTTGCGCTTCCACCGTCGCGTTCCTTACCATGTCGCTGTTGGAGCTGTTCCATGCGTTTAACGTGCGCAAGGAGACGGGGCGCACCCGTTTGAAGGATTTTGTTTCCAATCGCGCGCTGCTTATCACGGTTGCAATCGGAATCGTGCTCAACGTGTTGCTCGTGCTTATCCCGCCCATCCGCATTGCGCTCGGGCTTACGGAACTCAATTGGGCACAGTGGCTCGCCGTGTTCGGTTGCTCGCTTGCCATCATTCCCATCGGGGAAGTGTTAAAGGCGGTTACGGGTCATCGGGGCAAAAAAATCAGAAAGTGCGAAAGACGTATCCTGCTTCCCGAAAGTGCGCGATAATGCGCGGAAGCGCTTCGGCGGTGGCGGCGTGCGTGGTGGAGTCGTGACATAACAGCACGACCTTGCGAATGCCTTTTGCCGTCTTAACCGACTGCAAATACAACGCTTCTGCGCTCGCGTTGGGGATTTCCTCGTCGCCGCACACGGCGTTCCAACCGACTACCCGATAGCCCTTTTCTTCGACGAGACTTGTAAGCCGTTTGCGCTCCTTTGTCCCGCCGAACGGAAAGCGGTACACGCTCGGCGCGCTTCCCGTTACCTTTTTTACGGCGGCGGCGCAGGCGTCAATGTCGGCGAGCAGCGCCTTGTCGGAAGCATAAATTTTCGAGTAGTCGTGCGTTTGCGAATGCACGCCCACGGTGTGACCGTCCTTTACGATGCGGCGCAAAATATCTTCTCTGCTCGCAATTCTGTCACCTACCACGAAGAAAGTCGCCTTTACGTTTTCTTCTTCGAGAATGTCGAGAATGCGCGGCGTGACCTTGCTGCTCGGACCGTCGTCGAAGGTGAGGTAGACTTGCTTTTCTTCCTCGGCAAAGGTAAACGCGGGGACTGCCGCCGTAAGGCGTATCCCGATATGCGCGAGAATGACGAGCATGATAACGAGCAGAGCCGCAAATGGAATGTACTTTTTTTGCATATACCGAGTTTGAGTAAATAACCGAAATTTATTTACTTTTTTCGCAAGTTATGTTATAATGCCGCTGTATGGGCAGTTGCGGGCAAAAGCACCGCTTGCGCATACCCAAAAGGGGAAAGCGGATATGATTACGAAGAAGATTTTCGGCAACACCAAAGACGGGCGGGAAGTGCTCGCATACACGCTGAGCGACGGCAACTCTTACGCCACGGTGCTCGATTTGGGCGGCACTTTGCAAAGCCTCGTTGTGCCCGATAAGGACGGCAAGCCCACCGACGTAGTACTTGGCTACAACGACGTTGCGGGCTACGAGAAAAACGGCGGATATTTGGGCGCGCTCATCGGCAGGTTCGGCAACCGTATCGGCGGCGGCAAGCTGACGGTGGACGGCAAGGAATACGCCCTCTACTGCAATGACCGCGGCAACCATCTGCACGGCGGGAAAGAGGGCTTTAATAAGAAAATTTGGGCGAGCAGGATCGAGGGAGACGAGCTTGTGCTCTCGCTGTTCTCGCACGACGGGGAAGAAAATTACCCCGGCAATCTCACCGTAGAAGTGCGCTATTCTTTCACGGGCGGGAAGCTGACCGTTTGCTACCGCGCGACCACCGATAAAAAGACGGTCGTCAACCTCACCAACCACGCCTATTTCAATTTGAACGGCGAGGGAAGCGAAACCATTCTCGACAATACTCTGCGTATCGACAGCGACTACATCACGCCCACCGACGTGAACATGATTCCCGTTGGTGGTTTCCGTGCGGTCAAGGGCACGCCGTTCGACTTTACTTCGCCCAAAACAATCGGGCAGGATATCGAGGCGGAAGACATTGATTTGCAACAGGGCAACGGGTACGACCATTGCTACGTTCTTCGCAACAAGTGCGGCGAATGGACGAAGTACGCCGTTGCTCAGAGCGAGAAAACGGGCATTCGCATGACCTGCTATACCGATATGCCCGCCGTGCAGTTCTATGCGGGCAACGGGCTCAACCAAGACGGCAAGAGCGGGCACTATGCCAAGCGGTCGGGCTTCGGCTT
>CAMWUS010000073.1 GCA_947177495.1 uncultured Clostridia bacterium | reverse complement strand
CTCTGAATACCAACCGAGGTATTCCCCGCGCACCACGCTGTTTTTAACCGTTACGTTTTTGGCGTGCCAGAACGCGTCTTTGGTGGAAAGCTCGCTGTCCTCTATCGTCAGGTTTTCCACATATTGGAACGAATACTTTCCCGTAAAATTCACCCTGCGCAAGGTTACGTTCTTCGACTCGAAAAACAAATACTCGCTCTCGATTTCGCTGTCCTCGATGGTAACGCCATTGCACCGCCACCCAAACTCGGGGGAAGAAATACGCGAAGTGCAAATATATGCGTTCTTGCACTCTCTCAGCGCCTTAATACCGAACATATCGCAACGCGCCGCTTCGAGCTTTTCCGTATACCAAAGCGCGGCGCGGCAAAGCTCCGTCATTTTTACGCCGTCGAGCTTTACGCCCTCGTCGTGCCAAAGCGGATAGCGCAAGTTCATAAAACAGTTTGTAAGGCTTACGTTTTTCGCCTCTTTGAGCGCGGACTCGCCGTCCTCCGCGCCGTCGAACGAGCAGTCTACAAGCGCGATGTCTTGCGCGCTGTACAAATCACGTTCGTTGGGGAAATTTTGCTTCTGTATCACTTTCATTGTTTTCACCGTGTTTCGTACTATTATACCATACTCGGCGCAGAAAACGCAAGGATTTTTCACGCCAAGTTGCCTGTGGCGAACTTCCCACCCGCTTCCAAAAATGGAAAAAAGTCACCTGCGCGGTTTTCTTGCTTTTCCGCATAAAAATCTGATAGTATGTAGTTGCAAAATAAAACACCGAGGTGTGGTATGAAACAAATGAAAATTACAACCTGCGCCCTCTCTCTGTTGATGGGATTGCTTGCAGTAGGCTGTACGAATAAAGAAATCCCCGAGGAGGTTTCCGCGCCCCTTGCTTCGATTGAGGAGCCCACCCAAATCCCCGAAGAACTTCCCGCGGAACAACCGCAGGAGGAACCGCACGCAGAGCTTCCCCAAACGGAAGAGCCGGAAGAGCCGACCGTTCCCACGCAGGCGGAAGTGAAAGCGCAATATCTGCGCGTTACGGGTGAAAGTGTAAACTTACGCAGCGGCGCAGGTACGGGATACGAAATCCTCGGCAAAGCCGAAAAAAATACCCTCTTCGCCTATATGGGCGAAAAGAGCGGTTGGTACGAAACGTATTGCCGCGGGCGCAAAGCATACATCAGCAAACAATACGTTACCGTATATGAAACGGAAAAAGCCGACGAGGACACCGAAAACGTAATTGCCGAAGGCATGAAGCTATTGGGCGTGCCTTACGTTTACGGCGCGGTGCGCTTGCACGACGGCGCGGGCAATTTCTTAAAGGGATTCACCAAAGAGAAATTCGACTGTTCTTCCCTGATGCAGTATATCTTCTACTACGGGAAGGGCGCGCTGCTTTCTCTTACCACCCGCACGCAGGTTTCGCAGGGGCGCGCCGTTTCTGATAGCGCAATGAAGCGGGGCGATTTGCTCTTCTTCACCAACGCGTCGCGCAAAAACAACACGGGCATCGAGCGCGTAGGACACGTGGCACTCTACCTCGGCGACGGGTACATTCTGCACACCGCGTCCGACTATGCCAAGGTGGAAAAAATGTCCGCAACCCGCCGCAGTTACTTTATCTGCGCAAGGCGGGTGTGACCGTCACTTGATTATTTCGCAAAGAATATCGGAAAGGTTTGCAAGCTCTTGGGGCGTGAGCGTTTCACCGCGCACGCCCTCTTGAATGCCCGCTTTCGCGAGTAGCTCCCGCGCCCGTTCGCGGGGCAAACGGAAGCAATTCATCAAATTATTTTCGAGCGTCTTTCTGCGGCTTTGGAACGCACAGCGCACCGTTTCGCGGTAGGCGCGCGGGCTCTTCACCTCGAAGCCCCCTTCGCCGAAATCCACCGTGACCACGGCGGAGTCCACCTGCGGGCGGGGGTGGAACGCTTCCTTGGGAACGCGGCGGGCGATCTTCGCCGTGCCCCGCCTTGCAAGCGCGGCGGTCACCGCGCCGTACTCGGCAGTTCCCGCATGGGCGCACAGCCGTTCCGCGACCTCTTCCTGCACCATAACCGTAATGCGCTTGCACTTGGCGGACTCTTCCACAAAGCGCATGACGAGCGGCGTGGTGATATAGTAAGGTAGGTTGGCAACCACGACGTACTCTCCAAGCTCCTTTTCGAGCGCGGCTAAATCTTCCCGCGCGAAATCGCGAAATACCACTTCCACGTTCTCGCAGCCCGACAATGTACGGGCAAGCACGGGTTGCAGGCTCTTGTCGATTTCGTAAGAAACCACCCGCTTCGCCTTTTCGCTGAGCGCACGGGTGAGCGCGCCCGCGCCTGCGCCGATTTCGAGCACGGTGGTATGTTCGTCCACCCCGCCGTCGGAGACGATCGCGCGTAACAAATTGCCGTCGGAGAGA
This sequence comes from uncultured Clostridia bacterium, assembly GCA_947177495.1. Classification (GTDB taxonomy): domain Bacteria; phylum Bacillota; class Clostridia; order Christensenellales; family Borkfalkiaceae; genus Gallimonas. The sequence goes on along the minus strand of CAMWUS010000073.1, from coordinate 4,600 downwards.
AAGTTCTGCCCCCACTGCTTTTTAAACGCGAATCCGCATTCTTTTAAAACGTCATTGAAATTTTCCATAACTTTCCTCGATTGCCGTTTCCGCGTTTGCGCATACTGCTTGCGAGGACCTCCCTACAAAGGAAAAAGAAAGCCGAGAAATTCGGCTTTTTTGTTTTTTATTTTCCGATCATTTCGCGCACGCGCAACGGCACGCCGACTTTTTCGGCAACCGCGCGGCACTTGTTTACCCGCTCTTCGCCGATACAGTCCACCACCGAAAACCACACGTTGCCGCCCGCTCTTTTCAGCTCCGCCGCAAAACGTAGTAGCTCTTCGAACGCACCCGAAAAACAGGGTTTACATAGTTCGTTATAAGCATTCGCCTCGGGCGCGTTGAGCGACACGTTAATGCCGTCCAAATGCGTTGCAAGTTCGCCCGCAATATTTTTGCCCTGTATGAGGTTGCCGTGCCCGTTGGTATTCAGGCGCGTTTTGCCGCCGCGCGAATGAACGTAGTCGCAAATCTTTAACATTGCGTCCAAACGGTAGGTGGGTTCGCCGTACCCGCAAAATACGATTTCACGGTAGCGGGTAGGATCGCCGATTTGCTCAATGACCTGTTCCGCCGTGGGCTCGCCGTGTGACAGCCAAAGCGAATATCCCTCGTACTCCGCGCCCTGTTCGCGCACACAAAAGGTGCAACGGTTGGAACAGCGGTTGGTGAGATTTACATATAAATTGTCACCGATTTGATACGTGTAAGTATCCAAATTACACCCCCAAACGCGGGAACAGTTTATGCGCGTTTTTCACAATTTGCGCCGCAAGCGCTTCCTCGTCCTCGCCGCGAAGTTCGGCGAGTTTTTTTACGATGACGGGGATATTGGCGGGCGAGTTCTTCTCGCCGCGGAACGGGGACAAATAGGGGCTGTCCGTTTCCGACAAAATGCGGTCGTGCGGGCAAGCGCGCACGCACTCCTGCACCTTTGCCGCGTTCTTGAAGCACGCCACCCCGCCGAAGGAAAAATATCCGCCAAGGTCTAAAATATCGCGCATGAGCTCTACGCTGTACGAATAGCAATGCAACAAAAATCCCTGCGCCAAAAGCGATTTGTTTTCTTTTAATAAAACGAGCGTATCCGCCGCCGCGTCCCGCGAATGTATCTGCACGGGAAGCTTTAGCGCCGCCGCCAGCTCCAACTGCGCAACAAACGCTTTGCGCTGTGCTATCTTGTCCGTTTCGGGGTAATGATAGTCGTATCCGATTTCCCCGATTGCAATACACTTTTTATCGTCTGCAAGAATTTTAAGCGAGGCGAGCGTATGCGCGCCGAAGCCATCCGTAACGGACGGATGTACGCCCGCGCAGAAATAACAGCCCTCGTGCTCCGCGCAGAAATCGCGGTGCATGGCGCTGTGCTCTACGGTGTCGCCCGCAAGCACGACGGTATTAACCCCCGCCGCCCGAATGCGTTCCCACTCCTCGGGGAAAGAATATCCCTCGTCTGCGAAATGGGCGTGAATGTCGAGATAGTTCACCGTACCTCGCCCCCGCTCGTCATATCTTTTTCGGGGGAAACGAGGCTCAAATTGCCCTCGCTGTCCTCTGCGCACAACAGCATGCCCTCGGAGAGCACCCCTCTCAGTTTTACGGGCTTTAAGTTAGCAACAACGATCACCTTTTTACCGACCATCTCTTCGGGCGTGTAGTACTTGGCGATGCCCGATACGATGGAGCGCACCTCGTTGCCGATTTTCACCGTTTCATGCAAAAGCTTGTCCGACTTTTCCACCCGCTCGCAGGCGATGACTTCGCCCACTCTCAGGCTCACGCGCTCGAAGTCCTCGATGCCGATAAGCGGCTTCGTCTCTTCTTTGCTTTCCTGTTTTTCGGGCGCTTTTGCCTTTTCTTTGGCGTGCTGTTTTACAAACTCCGCAACCGCTTCCAACTCTTTCTTGATATCGATACGGGGGAAGAGGGGCGGAAGCTTTTCTATCTTTGCACCCGCTTGAAGCGTGCCGAAATGCAAGCTGTCGAAGCCCGCGTCCTCGGGGAAGGAAAGGCTCTTTAAAATTTGTGCGGGAGCGTGCGTCAAGAAAGGTTTCAACAGCACGGCGCAAATGCGCACCGTCTCCGCCAAGTTGTAGAGTACCGTACCCAACCGTTCGCGCTTGCTCTCGTCCTTTGCGAGAATCCAAGGCGTGGTCTCGTCGATATACTTATTCGCGCGCGAAATCAACGCGAAGATTTCGGCGAGCGCGTCGGGCGCGTTGAGCGCGTCCATGCAGGCACGCACTTTTTCGTACGCCCCTTCCGCCATAGCGACAAGCTCGCCGTCTACTCCCTCCTGCTTTCCGCGGGCGGGAAGCACTCCGCCGAAGTATTGCCCGATCATTGCAGTGGTGCGGGAAACGAGGTTGCCGAGGTCGTTGGCAAGGTCTGCGTTGATGCGGTTCAAAAGCCGCTCGTTGGTATATTCGCCGTCGCTTCCGAAGGGGATTTCCCGCAACAGGAAATAGCGAATGGCGTCCGCGCCGTAGCGTTTTACAAGCTCGTACGGGTCGGCAAGCTGAACGCCGATTTTATCGGACTTGCTCTTGCTGAGCTTCTCCCCGCCGATGAGCAGCCAACCGTGTCCGTACACCTGCTTGGGAAGCGGCTCGCCGAGCGCCATTAAGATTGCCGGCCAAATGATGGCGTGGAAGCGCACGATTTCCTTGCCCACAAGGTGCAAATCGGCATTCCAATATTTCTTGTAAAGCTCGTCGTTATCGCTGAGATACCCGAGCGCGGAAATGTAGTTGGAGAGCGCGTCGATCCACACGTAAGCGGTGTGCTTTTTATCAAACGGAAGCGGAACGCCCCACTTCACCGTGGTGCGCGATACGCACAAGTCCTGCAAGCCCGGTTTTAAGAAGTTGTTTACCATTTCGTTGATGCGCGACTTGGGTTGCAAGAACTCGGGGTTGTCCTCGTACAGCTTTAAGATTTTGGGCGCGTACTTGGAGAGGCGGAAGAAATAGCTCTCCTCTTTTTGGAGCGTTACCTCTCTGCCGCAATCGGGGCACTTGCCCTTTACGAGCTGTGCTTCCGTCCACATACTTTCGCAGGGGGTGCAGTACCACCCGTTATAGGTGGATTTATAGATGTCGCCGCTCTCGTACAGCTTTTGATAAATTTTCTGCACACACGCAACGTGGTCGCTGTCCGTGGTGCGGATAAAGCGGTCGTAAGAAACGTCGAGCAGTCTCCACATATCTTTGAGCTGCGCAACAAGCGGGTCGATAAACTCAAGCGGCGTAATGCCTCTCTCCTTTGCCTCCCGTTCCACCTTTTGCCCGTGCTCGTCGGTGCCCGTTAAAAAGAACACGTCCTCGCCCTGCATTTTATGGAAGCGCGCCAACGCGTCGCAGATGACGGTGGTGTAGCAGTGCCCGATGTGCCAATTGCCGCTGGGGTAATAGATGGGAGTGGTAATGTAATATTTGCCTTTCATGTTCGCACCTCTTTTTTCTTCCCTCTATTCTAACCCATTTGGCAAAAAAAGTAAAACGATTTCCCGCACAATTTCCCGCGCTAAGGCGACAAAAAAATAGGAAAAAATTCCCCATTGGGATTGACTTTGCCGCAAAAAAACATTATAATAGGAAAGGCGGCGAAAAGGCGCGTTCTTTTTGCTTGCCGAAAAATTCGAAACTATTAAATATTTTTATGGAGGTTTGTTCAATGACTAAGATGACAATAGACGGCAACACCGCCGCCTCGCACGTCGCTTACGCGTTCTCGGAAGTGGCTGCCATCTATCCCATTACCCCTTCGTCCCCTATGGCGGAATCCGCCGACGAATGGGCGACTCAGGGCAGAGTAAACATGTGGGGGCAAAAGCTCCGCATTGCGGAAATGCAGTCCGAAGGCGGCGCGGCAGGCGCGGTTCACGGCTCTCTCTCCGCAGGCGCGCTCACCACGACCTACACCGCCTCGCAGGGACTTCTCCTCATGATTCCCAATATGTACAAGATCTCGGGCGAATTGCTTCCCATGGTCATGCACGTTTCCGCGCGTGCGCTTGCGGCGCATTCGCTGAACATCTTCGGCGACCATGCGGACGTTATGGCTTGCCGCCAGACGGGCTTTGCGATGATCGCGGGCTGCTCCGTTCAGGAAGTTATGGACTTGGCGCTTGTGGCGCATCTCTCCACCCTTCGTTCGCGCGTTCCCTTCATCAACTTCTTCGACGGCTTCCGTACTTCTCACGAGGTGAGCAAGATCGACGCCATCGACTACGACGAGATGAAGAAGATCTTCGACAAGAAAGGGCTCGATAAAGACGTTGCCGCATTCAAGGCACGCGCGCTCAACCCCGAGCACCCCGTACAGCGCGGTACGGCACAGAACGGGGATACTTACTTCCAAAACCGCGAAACTGCGAACAGCTACTACAACGCAACCCCCGCAATCGTACAGGAGATGATGGACGAGGTTTCCGCTCTCACCGGCAGAAATTACCACCTCTTCGACTACGTGGGCGATCCCAAAGCGGACAAGGTCATCGTGATCATGGGTTCGGGCGCAGAGACGGTGGAAGAGAGCATCAACAAGCTCAACAAGC
>CAMWUS010000072.1 GCA_947177495.1 uncultured Clostridia bacterium | reverse complement strand
GGAGGCGAATTTGCGGAAGCCGCGCCGAAATTCCCTCAGCGTGCCCGTTTCGTCGCCGTCTACGAACACCCGCGCCAAGAGCAGGTCGGTCTCCGAAATAATTTTCGCTTCGAACTCTGTGCCGTAGAAGGTAAATTCCGCGCCCGTGCCGGCATTATCGAACACGAGCTGTTTTCCCGATTTATAGGTACGCCCGAACAGGCGCACAACGGTTTCGTCGAATTTCTGCATATCCTCTTTTGATATTACCTCTAAGCCCTCGATGCATTCGGGCGCGGTCGGCGGTTCTTCCGACTTGTCGGCGGGATCGGTTTGGGAAGGGGGCTCAGTGCCCGTATCGGGCGTGCTTTCGCCGCAGGCGGCGGCACAGCCCAAAAGCATTGCGGGCACAAGCAGACAGAGCAGGCGTTTGAATTTCATGAGAAGTTCTCCTTACTTTGCCAAAATTTCGCGGATGAGCGCGGTGAGCGTTTCCGCGTTTTTCTTGTGCGATGCGGCGTTGGGGTGGGAAGCTCCGCCCGCCTCGTTGCTGAGCATTTTCACGCAATAAACGTTGCTGTCTTCGGTGTCTTTGACGGCGGCGCGAATGGTCTCCTCGGCTTGCTTGGTAGAGGACGCGGGCATCATGCCGAACGCGCACACGATTGCGGCGTTGGGGTGGCTTTGGCGCACAAGGCGAATGAGGTCGGCATAGTCGGTGCGGAAGGCTTCCACCGTATAAGTGAAGAGGTCGGAAGTAGCGTGCCACATATCGTTTTCGCCCAAGCCTATCACCACCACGTCCGCATCGAATTTTGTAGCGTCGTAGGGGACGTTCATGTTGTAGCCGTAATTCATATACGTGTTAAAAGCGTTTATCCCGCCGTCCTTCGCGCAAACTCCTTCGAGCGCCTGTATGTTAAAGTCGGCGTCGAGTGCCTGCGCGGTGAGATAGGCGTACGCCTTGGTCGGGTCGGAGTTCTCTACCGTCTGCGTTTGCGAAGATTTTCCGAGCGAACCGCAGCCCGCCGTAATCGAATCGCCGATAAATTCTATTTTCAAATCGCTTTTAGCGGGGGCTTTTAAAAATTCGCCGTCCGTTTGGAAGGCTTTCCCCACAGGCATGGTAATCGATTTGTATTGCGGGCTGGCGGCTTTGAGCACGCGCACCGTATGCACACCCGCGGCAAGCTCGCACAGGGTAACTTCTCCCGTTTTTTCGAGGATCATTTCTTTACCGTCCGTGTCCCCGTCTACAAACACGCGGATTTTGCTCATATTGGATACAGTGAAGCTCCCCGTGAGTTTGGTGCCCGCAAAGGCAATATCCACGCCCGCGCACACGTTGTCGAACGTGACGCGCTTGGAGCCCACGTAGGTGCGGGAATAGAGGTTTACCGCGCTTTCGTCGAATGCGTTAATTTCTTCTGCGGTAGCGCTCGCCAAAACGCGCACGCGCGTCGTTGCGCTTACCGATTCATAGGAAGCGGTAATGCTCGTCTCCCCCGCGGCAACAGCAGTAACTACGCCGTTCTCGTCTATTGTGGCAACCGCTTCGTCTGCGCTTGTATACGTAATATTCGCGTTGGGCAGAGGTTTTCCGTCCTCGGTGACTGTTGCGAGTTCGGTAACGCTATCGTAGGGCGCGGAGAGGGCGAGGAGTAAATTATGCTTGTTGAGCGAGAGCTTATACTCGTGCTTTGTCGGTTTTTCGGGTTTTTCCTCGGGGTTGGGCTGAGTGATTTCGCCGTTGTCGCCCGTATCGGGCGGGTTGCTTTCCCCGCAGGCGACCGCAAAGGGCAGGAGCATGAGCGCGCAAAGGGCGCAAGCAAGTATGCGTTTTTTCATAAATTTCTCCCTATATTATATAGTTTCATTGTACAGGATAAGTATTGCCTTGTCAATGCTTCCCCTCAAAAAAAGAAAAATATTTTTATTTGCGCCCGTGTAAAAGGGTTATCGATATCGCGTTTTTCCGATATGCCGTTTAAAAATAAAAATTTATTTCAAAAACAACCGCACGCGGTAGGGCGGAACAAAAGAAAAAAGCATATCGGAGGGATTTCCGATATGCTTTTTAAAACGTTTGCAAGTTGTTAAAATTACTTTTTGGCAGGTTGCTTTTTGGGAGCGTCCTTTTTCGGTTCCGCTTTCTTGGGCTCAGCCTTTTTCGCTTCGGCTTTCTTGGCGGCAGCTTTCTTCGGCTCTATGATTTCCGCAGTCGCGGCGAAACGCTTGGTGGATTCCATTGCGTTCTCGCAGGATTTGCGGGTTTTGTAGTCGGAGCTGATTGCCATCAAACTGCCGTTCGCATTGAACAGTTTAAAGAAGAAGTCGCCCGACTTGGTGCGCACGATGTCGAACTTGCCTTCGCCGATGTTGCGTTTAAAGGTTGCGATACCGCTCTTCGCACCCGCAAGAGAGGCGTAGTCGCCGCCGCTTGCAAGCATCTTTTCGCCGTTAGACGCATAGAGCACAAAGCTTACGCGTCCGTTTTTCTTGGTCGTAAACCGCCATTTTCCGCTGTAAGGGGAAGCGTTTTCCTTATCCTTTGCGGTTTCTGCTTTCTTAACCGGTTCCGCTTTTTTGGCGGGTTCTGTCTTTTTAGCAGGCTCCGCTTTTTTGGCGGGTTCTGTCTTTTTAACAGGCTCCGCTTTCTTAGCAGGTTCGGTCTTTTTAACAGGCTCTGCTTTTTTAGCAGGTTCGGTCTTTTTAACAGGCTCGGCTTTCTTAGCGGGAGCGGGCTTTTTTGCAGGCTCTGCTTTCTTGGCAGGTTCTGCCTTTTTAACAGGTTCCGTCTTCTTAGCAGGCTCAGCCTTTTTGACAGGCTCGGTCTTCTTTTTAGCTTCCGTTTTCTTAGCGGGTTCCGTCGCCTTGGCAGGCGCTGCTTTTTTCGCGGGCTCTGCCTTCTTTTTAGGTTCGGTCTTCTTAGCGGGTTCCGCTTTCTTTACGGTTTCCGTCTTTTTTGCAGGTTGCGTTTTCTTTGCGCCGGAAGCGGTTTTCGCAGCCGTCTTTTTTGCGGGCGTTTTCTTCGCCTTGGGAATGGGTTTCGCCTCGGGTTCTTCTTCAACGGGTGCGGTTTTTTCCTCCGTGTATTCGAAGGGGATAAAGCCGCTTTCTCCCGCCCATACAATCGTCTCGTCCGTAACTGCTTCCGCTTCGGATTTTACAGGTTCTTCCTGAGCGGGTTCTTCGGGTACGGGTTCAGGTTCGGGCTCGGAAGTTTCCGCCGTCGGCTCTTCCGCAATCGGTTCTTCCTCAACGGGCTGTTCCTCCGCGATAGGCTCTTCCTCAGCGGCGGGTTGCTCTTCCTCGGCGGGCGCTTCCTCTATAATCGGCGTTGCTTCCGCGGGGACTTCCTCGGCGGGAGCTTCTTCTTCGGGCTCTTCCTCGGTTACTTCCGCGGGCTCTTCTTGAATGGTCTTGGGTTCCGCTTCCCATACCGATACGGGCTCCGATTCGGCTACCGTCGTTTCCTCGACGGGTGCGCTCTCTTCCGTTGTATTTTCCTGCGGAACGAATTCTTCCTCGATCGCTTTCGCTTCCAACGCCTTGCGTTTTTTGTCGCGCTTAATGGTTACGGCGAGCGAAATTGCCGTAATGATAATGAGTACGAGGAGAACGCCTAAGATAATGGTCAAAAAGAGATTCGCTTGGAGATATTCAAGCATATCATTCCAAAAAGACGTAGCCAAAATCATAATTTTCATCACTCCGTTTTCTATCAATTTCAACGAGAAAAGTTAAAAAACTCCCTCGTAATTTATACGCGAATTTGCGGAAAAAAGTGCGTAATTTGGGGAATTACAGTAGTTTTCTCCGATTGTAGCACAAATTATAGCACAAAAAACCTCGGCTGTCAAACTATTGACAAAAGGAAATATTTGTTGTAAGATAATATTTATGAAAAAAATCGCGGTCATCGGCGGCGGCGCGGCGGGTATGAGCGTTGCCGTTATGCTCAAAAAGCGGGGCTTTTCCGTGCTTGTTTTGGAGCGCGGAGAACGGCTCGGGCGCAAGCTTTCGGCAACGGGAAACGGACAGGGAAACGTAACGAATACCGATATGAGCAAGGCGCATTATTTTTCGGACGATAACGAAAAGGTCGCCCGCGCTTTGGCGCGTTTCGGCGCAAACGATACGGTAAAATTTCTCGAAAGCATGGGCGGAATTTTTCTGCCCGACGCACGCGGCAGGGTATACCCTGCTAGCCGTCAAGCATCGGCGATCACCGATTTGTTCCGCAGAGAACTTGCCCGCACGGGCGTGGAGATTCGCACGGGCGCGTTCGTAAAGGGCGTTTCGCGCAAGGGCGAAAAGTTTATTATAGAGCTTGAAAAGGGCAGAGAAGAGGTTGATCGCGTGGTACTTGCCGCAGGGGGCAAGGCGGCGGAAAACTTCGGCACGGACGGCAACGCGTACGCCATTGCAAAGGCGTTCGGACATACCGTTACGCCGCTTTCGCCCGTGCTCGTGCAACTCAAATGCCGCGCCGACGAGGTGCGCGGCTTACGTGGAATCCGCGTAGACGGGCTTGTGCGCGTGTTGCGTGCGGGCAAAGAAATTTACAGCGGGCGGGGAGATATTCTGTTCACCGATAACGGCGTTTCGGGCGACGCGGTGTTCCGCGCTTCGTCGTATACCGAAAAGGGAGACACCCTGCTTTTGGACTTGTTGCCCGACGTTTCCGAGGAACGTCTCACTTCGCTTTGCGCAGGCGAGGACAGCCTGTTGTGCGTGGTGAATAACGGACTTGCGCGGGCGCTTTGCAAGCGTGCAAACGGCAAAAATCTTGCCGCGCTCATCAAGCGTTTTCCGCTTACCGTGGAGGGTACGCTCGGCTTTATGCGGGCGCAGGCGACGCGGGGCGGCGTTCCCCTTTGCGAGACGGACGAAAGCTTGCAGAGCAAACATTGCAAGGGCTTGTATTTCGCGGGCGAAATTTTAAACGTAGACGGAGAATGCGGCGGTTATAACCTGCAATGGGCGTTTACTTCGGCGTTTCTTGTGGCGGAGGGTATGGAATGAAATTGCAATTCAACAACCTCGTTTTGCGCCCGCACGAAAAAGAAACCGCGCTCCTGAAAATTTGCGAAAAGCGGCTTCATGCGCCCGTGAAATATTTTAAAATTTTAAAGAAATCGCTCGACGCGCGAGACAAAAGCAATATCCGTTTTGTGTACAGCGTGGAGTGCGCGGACGAAGAGGTTTTCGTGCCCGAGCCCGTATTTCCCAAAATTACAAAACCCATGCCGCGCGTGGTCGTGGTGGGCACGGGTCCCGCGGGATTATTCTGTGCGTTACGGCTACTCGACTATGGAGTTAAACCCGTTGTGATCGAGCGGGGTAAGCCTGTGGAAGAACGCGAAAAGGACGTTGCGCGAATGTGCGGGGAAGGCGTGCTCGACCCCGAAAGCAACGTGCAATTCGGCGAAGGCGGCGCGGGAACTTTCTCCGACGGCAAGCTGAACACGCAGACGAATTCCCCTTTAAATAAAGAAGTTATTCGCCTGTTTTTGCACTACGGCGCGCCTGCGGAAATCGGCTTTTTGGGCAAGCCCCATATCGGGAGCGACAAGCTCAAAGAGGTCGTCGTTCGCATGCGCGAGCACATTGTGGCAATGGGCGGGGAAGTGCGCTTTCAGAGCAAACTCACCGATTTGGAATTCCGCGACGGAAAGCTTTGCGCGGTGAAGATAAACAATGTCAGGGAAGAGGCGGACGAGGTCGTGCTCGCTATCGGGCACAGCGCGCGGGACACCTTTGAAATGCTCCTCGGCAAAGGGCTGAAAATGGAGCAAAAGGAGTTTGCCGTGGGCGTGCGCATCGAACACTTGCAGTCGAGTGTCGGGCGGGCGCAGTACGGCGCGGGTTACGCCGCGCTTCCCCCCGCAGACTATAAGCTTGTGTCCCATGCGGGCGAGCGGGCGGCGTTTACTTTTTGTATGTGCCCCGGCGGTGTGGTCGTGCCCTCGGCAAGCGAGGAAGGGGGCGTCGTCGTCAACGGCATGAGCAATTTTGCCCGTGACGGCAGGAACGCCAATTCCGCGCTCGTGGTACAGGTAAAGCGGGAAGACTTTGCAAGCGAACACCCCTTGGCGGGGGTTGCCTATCAGCGCAAGATAGAGCGGGCGGCGTACCGCGCAACGGGGAGCTACCGCGCGCCCGTACAGCTTGCGGGCGATTTCCTTTCCGATCGCGAAAGCTACTATTTCGGCGAAATCAAACCCACTTATGCGGCGGGAACGGAGTTTGTGCCCATGCAGGCAATCCTGCCGCCTCCGATTGTGGCGGGGTTAAAAGCGGCGCTTCCCGATATGGGCACGCGGCTAATGGGCTTTGCCGATTACGAGAGCGTGCTCACGGGAGTGGAATCGCGTACAAGCTCGCCCGTGCGCATTTTGCGCGGCGACGATATGCAGTCGGTTGAGGGCGTGTACCCTTGTGGCGAGGGCTGCGGGTACTCGGGCGGAATTACCTCTTCGGCGGTAGACGGCTTGCGCGTGGCGGAAGCCTTGGCAAAAAAATATATGTGATTTTTTGGTTTTTTAATCGTATTTTCACAAAATAAACACTTTGGCATGGTAAGATGTAATCACGATTGCATTTGACCATCCAACAATTTTTTTCATATTCTCTCGAAAGGGGGCTCTTGCGTGCAGGCACGCAAGAGCCTTCCTTTTTTGTTGCCTTTTCGGGGGAGCAGAGGGGCAATAAAAGAGCGGAAACGGCGGGTTTGGAAAAAAGTGGATTGTTTGGTTGAAAAAGCAAACGATTATGCGCGAAAAGTATTATATTTTTGCGTAAATATCTTGCCCATCGGCGCTTTTTATGATACAATATACAGTGGATTATTAGAGTGAGTTATTCTATTCTCTGGCGTATTTTCATCGCATAAGGAGCCAACCATGATCAAGAACAAAGGGCTGATTTTCAAGATGTCGCTTGAACAAAAAATCCGTCTTATCACAAGCGCAACGTACGGCGTGAGCTGTGCGGTTGAAAATTACGAATTTCCCGTGTTCCGTTTTTCTCCCAATCCCGTAGCGGATAAGG
>CAMWUS010000071.1 GCA_947177495.1 uncultured Clostridia bacterium | reverse complement strand
GTGTTTCGAATTAGAAAGGGATTTGAGGGTGGAGACGATTGCGGGAGTAATCGGTTTGCGGGCGAATTGTTGGCTTACAACAAAGTTTGCCGCAAATTGCATCAGCCCAGTGGGCTGTGTATCGGGGCGCGCCGTCAAAGGCGCAAATCCCTTTTTTGTTCTATTACAAAATAATCAATTTCCATTTTACGTTCTGAGAGTAAGAGTAGTGGAGTTTGGTATGTTTGAGTTTGCAATTCAAGTATAATGCAATATGGCGAAATTGTGAAAATTCTAAATAATGGAGTGATTGTTAAGTGATATGCTTGACTTTTTTGGGCATTTGTAATAATATACAGTGTGGAATTTGTATAATTTTGTCGAATTCCGCCGTGCGAAATTCGATAGACGAGAAAAGGATATCATGACGCAAACGAAAGAAATCGACGGACAGCTGTTTAAGCAGATGCTTATCGGTGGTCTGCACAATTTAAAAACCAACATCGAAACGGTAAACGAATTAAACGTATTTCCCATTCCCGACGGCGACACGGGCGACAATATGTATTCGACGCTGCTCGAAGGGATTCGTCCCATTCGCAACAGCGAAGAGCACCATTTGGGGCTTGTTGCAAAGCTCGTGGGCGACGGCGTCATTTTGGGCGCGCGCGGTAATTCGGGCGTCATTTTATCGCAGATGATTGCGGGAATTACCGACGAATTTTCCAAACACGAACGCGCGAATATGAATACGGTTGCTAAGGCGTTTGAGAATGCGGTAAAGCGCGCGTACGTTTCCGTTTCCGAACCGGTTGAAGGAACAATGCTCACCGTCTTGCGCGAGGCAACGGAGTTCGCCGTGAAGCGCATGAACGCTGACAGCACGGTGGAAAGCTTTTTAGACGACTATATTGTGGAAACCGACCGTTCTTTGCAAAGAACGCCGGACCTTCTTCCCGTGCTCAAAGAGGCGGGCGTGATAGACAGCGGCGGCGCGGGCATTCTCTACATGATGCAGGGCGCTTTAAACGGGCTTAGGGGCGAGGCGCCCGAGCTTGATTCCGCCGTTGAACTGACGAATAAAAAACAGCTCAACTTGTCGTTGTTCAACGAAGACAGCGTGATGGAATTCGGCTATTGCACGGAGTTTTTATTACAGCTCACGCACGCAAAAACGGATATTTCGGCGTTTTCGTTAGATGCCATGCGGGAAAAACTCGCAACGTTTGGCGATTCCATCGTCGCCGTCAAAACGGGTACAGTGGTTAAGGTGCACGTACATACGCTCACTCCCGGCGCGGTTTTGGAATACGCGCAGGCGTTCGGGGAATTCCTTACCCTGAAAATCGAGAACATGACGCTGCAACACAACGAAGTGTTGGAAAAGAAAGAGCAACCCGTTTTCAAAAAGAACTTCACCCGTAAGCCGTTCGGGTTGGTTGCAGTGGCGGACGGAGAGGGAGTGATTGCCGCATTCAAAGAGCTGGGTGCGGATATCGTCATTCACGGCGGGCAGGGCAAGAACCCGCCCGTAGAACTGTTTATCAGCGCGTTCGACGCGCTCAACCGCGATACCATTTTCGTGTTGCCCGACAACGGCAACGTGATGATGGCGGCGCGCGAGGCGGCGGCGCTCTACAAGCAATCGGACGTAAGGGTGATCGGGGCGAATACCGTCGGCGACGGTTACGCCGTGCTTGCCGCGCTCGATTACGATTGCGGCGATGCCGACCAAATCGAGCGGAACATGGCGGAAGATATTGCGGCTTCCCGCTGTGCCATGGTCTCCCGCGCGGTGCGCAATTCGCGTGCGGGCGATTTGGAAATATCCGTGGGCGACTATATCGGCTTTTGCGAAAAAGATATTTTGATTGCCGAAAAGGACAAGGTTTCCGCGGCGCTCGGACTTTTAAAGAAGCTTAACGCGGAGCAAAACGATTTTATCGTGGCATTCTGCGGCGCGAGCGTGTCGGAAGAGGAGCGCGAAGCGTTTGTTGCAAAGGCTTCTTCTGCATATCCCGCGGCGGAAGTGTATATGATGGACGGGGGGCAAGAGCTTTACGATTTTATCATCGTACTGCAATAAGTTATGGAAAGTAAAATCGTACTCGACTGTTACGGTTGCGACAATCCCGCAGAGGTCATCAAAGGCGCGGCGGCGACCTTGAATGCGGTGGACGGCGTGAGCTTGGTACTCACGGGGAATGCCGATGAAATACAGAAAATTCTGCAAAACGAGAGCTTCGATCAAAGTCGCTTGGAAATCGTAGACGCAAGAGAGGTCATTGTAAACGGCGAATCTCCCGTTGCGGCGGTGAGAACGAAAAGCAATTCCTCGTTGGTGGCGGCTTATGAGCGATTAAAAGAGGATAACTCGGTAAAGGCGCTCATTTCCGCAGGTTCTACGGGTGCGGTGCTGTGCGGCGCGGTCATGCTTCTCGGCAGGTGCGAAGGGGTGAAGCGCCCCGCGCTCGCTTCCGTGCTTCCCGCGGATAACGGCGGCTTCGTTTGCCTTGCCGACTGCGGCGCGAACGTAGACAGCAAGCCCGAGCATTTGTTGGATTACGCCCGTTTTGCTTCTGCGTACATGAAGAGTGCGTTCGGCATCTCTTCCCCGCGCGTGGGGCTTTTGTCCGTAGGCACGGAAGAGGGAAAGGGCAACGTGCTCACCAAAGAAGCGTACGCGCTGTTAAAGGAGAGCGGTTTGAACTTTACGGGCAACGTCGAGGCAAAGTCGGTGCTGTCGGGCGGGGTGGATGTGCTCGTGTGCGATGGGTTCGACGGCAACGTGCTTCTCAAAAGTATCGAGGGTACGGCGAAGTCGGTAAGCGGGAGGCTGTACGGTTTACTCACCAACTACGCGCCCGAGGGAACGGATACCACTTTTGTGAAACATGCTTTTAAAGAACTTTTCAAGTCTTTGGATTTCAATACGCAGGGTAGTGCAATGCTCCTCGGCGTGAAAAAAATCGTACTCAAAGCGCACGGCTCCGCCGTTGCGGAAACGGTAGTCAATACCGTGAAGCAGGCGGTCGCCATGATAAACGGTGGGTTCGATGCGTTTTTAAACGAAAAAATATAATACCAAATAAGGAGAAATAATATGAAACAGTTTGCTATTTTGTCCGATTCTTGCTGTGATTTGAGCAAGGAAAACAGAGAAAAGTACGGTATCGATTATTTGCCGATGCACGTTCTGTACGACGATAAGGGCGTTCAAAAGGATATTCCCGCCGATTTGGATTGGCAGGAACTCGGCTTCAAACAGTTCTACGATATGATGCGCGCGGGCGTGCGTTTCAGAACGGCGCAGGTAAATGCTCCCGAATTCGAAGCGGTTTTCGAAAAGTACGCGGAAGAGGGCAAAGACGTTCTTTATATCTCCTGCTCCACGGCGCTTTCCAACTCCTACAAGCAGAGCTTGATGGCAAAGGAAGCGGTGCTTGCAAAATATCCCGAAGCGAAAATTTTCTGCGTTGACTCGCTCAATTCCTGCCACGGCTTGGGAGTTTTGTGCCTGGCGGCAGCGGATATGCGCGCCGAGGGCAAATCCGCAGAAGAAGCGGCGGAGTACCTCGAACAGCACAAGTTGGAAGCCAACCAAATCGTTACGGTGGACAGCCTTACCTATTTGAAGCGTGCGGGCAGAGTGAGCGCGGTGAGCGCCGTGTTCGGCGGACTGTTGCAGGTAAAACCCATTCTCATTTCCGACGTGACGGGTCAGAACCTCGCCGTCGAGAAAGTAAAAGGGAGAAAGAATTCCCTCGTCCGCATTGCCGATATGGTTGCGCAAACGATTACCGAGCATGACTATCAGCGGTTATTCGTCGTTCACGCCGACTGCGAGGACGAGGCGATCATTCTCAGAGATTTAATTAAAGTGCGCCTTGCGGGAAAAGATATCGAAATCGACATTCAGCCCATCGGTCCCATCATCGGCGCTTCGGCAGGTCCCGGCACGATCGGCGCTTATTTCTTCGGCAAGGAAGTTACCGTCGGCGGGAATAAATAATGGCAATCGAATATCAGCCGCCGCGCCGCAAACAGCCTTTTTATGCGGTTGTAAAATGGGTGATGCGGCGCTTCCACAAAAAAATACGTACCGTTTCGTTGGACGGGAAGTTAGACGAGCAATGCCTGTATCTTGTCAACCATGCGAACAAATACGGTCCCGTTTTGTACGAGACCTATTTCCCCGTTTACAACGTGAAGTGGGGCGCGGCTCCCATGTTAGGCAAGTACGGCGAACGCAGAGCCTATCTGCGCGACGTTTTGTATATTCAAAAGAACGGTTATAAGCACGGGAAAGCTGCGTTTAAAGCCTTTTTCGAAGCGTTTTTCTCGCAGTTCTTTTATAAGGGTATGAAAATGCTACCCACGTATACCGACGCGCGGCTTATGAAAACGGTGAAAAAGAGCGTGGAGATTTTAAACGAGTCTGCCGTGATGATTTTCCCCGAAGACTCCAACGCGGGCTATTTCGATGAAATGATGAAGTTTTTTCCCGGATTCGTGCTCGTCATGGATGCGTACTTCCGCAAAAACAAAAAGGATATTCCCGTGCGCGCCGTCTATTACAGCAAAGAGCGTAGCTTGATGGTGGTGGACGAGCCCTGTTATTTGCAGGATTTTGTACAGCAAGGGCTGGATCGGGAAGGCATTGCGGAAGCGATGCGCCTAAGGGTAAACGCGCTTTACAAGCGCATTATCAGCGGAGAATTCGACACGCCGCGGCAAAAGAAAAAGTTTGCTAAGAAAGCGAAGAAAGCGGCAAAGAAAGCCGCAAAACAAAAATAATCAAATCCCACAAAAATACTTCGTCTTTTTGTGGGAGCCCTAAGGAAAAGCCCGTTCTTGAAAAAGCGCGGGCTTTTGCTATTATCGTTCATGATTTCTTTTTTTGGCTTGCTTTCCAATCCTTAATTTCTTTCAGTTTTGCGGCGTATTTTGCCTCCAAGCCTTCCTCGGTGGGGCGGTAATATTCTTTCCCCAACAGCGAATCGGGCAGGCATTGCATATCCGATAGCTTTTCCTCCGTGTCGTGCGCGTAAACATATCCTTTGCCGTAGCCGAGCTCTTTCATGAGTTTAGTGGGGGCGTTGCGGATATTCAGCGGAACGGGCTCGCTCAGCATGGTAAGCGCGTCCCGTTTGGCGCTCTCGTATGCGGTATACAGTGCGTTGGATTTGGGCGCTAAGGACAAATACACCACCGCTTGTGTAAGGTGTACGCTGCATTCGGGCATGCCGATCATGTGGCAAGCTTGGAATGCGGCAACGGCAATTTCCAAGGCACGGGGATCGGCAAGTCCTACGTCCTCGCTTGCAAACCGCGTGACGCGGCGCGCGATATAGAGGGGATCCTCGCCTGCTTCCAACATACGGGCAAGCCAATACACGGCGGCGTCGGGGTCAGAATTGCGCATGGATTTGTGGAGCGCGGAGATGAGATTGTAATGCTCCTCGCCCGCCTTATCGTAGAGAAGAGATTTTTTTGAGGTGCATTGTTCCACCGTTTCGGGGAGTACTGTTATCGTGCCGTCCTTGTCTACCTGCGCGTTTAACACCGCCATTTCAAGGGTGGAAAGGGCGCTGCGTGCGTCGCCGTTTGCAAAGCGTGCAATCGCTTCTACAAGCTCGTCCGCAATTTCGATATGCTCGCCGCCGAAGCCGCGTTCATCATGCAAGGCGCGGTTTAAAAGGTGAACGAGGTTTTCCGTTTTCAACGCCTGCAACACGAACACCTTGCAACGGGAAAGAAGAGCGCCGTTCACCTCGAAAGAGGGGTTCTCCGTCGTTGCGCCGATAAGCACAATACTCCCTTTTTCCACGTAGGGCAAAAAGGCGTCCTGCTGCGCCTTGTTGAAGCGGTGAATTTCGTCTACGAACAAAATAGTCTTTTCCCCGAATTTGCGCGCCGACTCCGCCTGTTCCATGACTTGCTTGATTTCCTTTATCCCGCTCGTAACGGCGGAAAAGTCGATGAAGCGTGCCTTGGTGCGCTTTGCGATAATGCGGGCGAGCGTCGTCTTTCCAACGCCGGGAGGGCCCCAAAAAATCATAGAAGAAACGCCGTCGTTCTCGATGAGCCGACGGAGTATTTTTCCCTCTCCTAAAAGATGTTCCTGTCCTTCGAATTCGGAGAGGTCTTGCGGGCGCAGACGGGCGGCAAGAGGCTCCGACTGCGGTTTTTCAAAAATAGTAGGTTGATACATAATTTAGTAGCCGAAAATTCCTTCGAGCAGGTGGTTCATATTGTACAAGCCCGCGCGTTGCGAAGTGAGCCACGCCGCCGATTGCAGCGCGCCCGTTGCAAATACCTTTCTACTGCGGGCGGAATGGGCGAGGGTAAGCACTTCGTCCTCTCCCGCGAATATTACTTCGTGTTCGCCCACAATCGTCCCGCCGCGTACGGCGTGAATACCGATTTCGTTTTTGTCGCGCGCGCCGACGATCCCGTGCCGCCCGAAAACTTCGCGCTTGCTGTTTCCGAAGCCCTCGTTTACGCTTTCGGCAAGCATGAGCGCAGTCCCCGAGGGGGCGTCCTTTTTCTGATTATGGTGCTTCTCGATAATTTCCGCGTCGAAATCGCGCAACACAAACGCCGCTTTTTTGGCAAGGAGTTGCAGTAAGCAAACGCCTACCGATAAATTTCCCGTTTTAAAAATGGGAATCGTTCGCGCGCTTTGCTCGATTGTCGCAACATCGTTTTCGGTATATCCCGTTGCCGCAAGCAAAAGGGGAATGCGGTTCTTCGTGCAAAAGCTAAGCGTTTCCTGTAAGCCGCTCGGGGAAGAAAAGTCTACAACAACGTCCGCATTGTTCGGAGCTTCCGCAACGGAAGTATATACGGGAAAGGGCATAGGGCAGGGGTGCAGGTCTACCCCGCATACAATTTCTACGCCGCGATGCTGAGCAAGCTCCGCAACCGTTTTTCCCATGCGCCCGCACGCACCAATCAAAATAATTTTCATAAAAACTCCTTCACAAATTTTTCGTTCCGAAAAATTTGTGAGCTACTAACTTTGTTGTTATCTCTTATTCGCAGGAGCGTTGG
>CAMWUS010000070.1 GCA_947177495.1 uncultured Clostridia bacterium | reverse complement strand
GCACCTGATAGGCGTTCGCCGTGAACCCGACGGGGAAGAGACCTACCTGTCCCGCATCGACCGCCTCTTTGCTCGAAAGACTTGTGGCGAGCAAGTTGAGGAACGGTACCAAACAGAGCAGCGCCAAAAGGCACAAAAGCGTTGTGTTGATGATGAGGAATACCCTACGCGAGGTGGGAATTTTCATCTTCATGGGGTGGTCGAGCGTCTTTGCCGCAGCTTGCTGAGTCGTTGCTTCGGCTTGCGTTTCGGCTGTTTCTTCGAATTCGAATTCGTTTTTCGTTTCGTTTTCCATATCTGCCACCTCCTTAGAAGATTTTGTATCCCTTAACTTTGTAAGCGATGAAGTAGCTGATCGAGAAGAACGCGCAACTGATAACCGACTTAAATAACCCTATCGCAGTACCCATGGAGAAGTTAGCCGTTCTCGAAGCCAAACCGATACGGTAAGCCATCGTGTCGAGAATATCGCCCGTTTCGTATACCGAAGGGTTATACATGACGAGGATCTGCTCGAAGCCTGCGTTCATGATATTACCGATATTGAGAATGCTCATGAGAACGATCATGCTCATGATACCGGGAAGCGTAATGTGCAACACAAGTTGCGTGCTGTTCGCTCCGTCGATTTTCGCCGCCTCGTAAAGAGCAGGATCGATATTCGTGATTGCCGCAAGGAAGACGACGATTTGGTACCCTATCGTTTTCCATACGTCGGTGGCGACGATGATGACGCGGAACCAACGGTTGCTTGTGATGAAATACACGGGATCGATTCCGAATGCACTTAACAGATAGTTAAACGCGCCCGTATACGAGAAGATGTCTACCATGATGTTGCCGAGCAGTGCCCACGAAAGGAAGTACGGCAGGAACAGCATGGTTTGCACGCCTTTCTTGATTGCGTTGATACGGATTTCGTTAATGAGCAGGGAAATCCCGATGGAAAGCACGGAAGTAAAGATGATTTTCCAAAGCGCGATAATTACCGTGTTCCACGTAGCGTCCCAAAAGTCGGGGCGGTTGAACAACATTTTGAAGTTATAAAACCCCACCCATTGGGAACCGAAAAACCCCTTCGTTACCTCGTATTTCTCGAACGCCATGATAATTCCGATCATGGGAACAATCATGAAGATCGTAGCCAATACGACGCCGGGAACGAGCATAGAGTGCAGCGTAATCTGTTCCTTGAGATTTGCTTTTTTGCGCTTACTGTTCTGCGGCGCGGGTTGCACGGTCGGAGTTTCGTATTCCAACGTGCCCTCTTCGAGGATCTGTTCCATTGAAATTCCTCCTTGTTATCAGTCGAACGCGTGTATTGCTTTATACCAAGCGTTTACTTGCTTTTGAATAAGCTCTCCGCCGTTGCTGTTGTACACTTTTACAAAATCGCTGAAATCGGACATCGGGCTTTCTCCCGAAATCATCTTGGTGAAACGGACGCTCGTCTGCGAAGTGATATATTCGCCGTGGTCGGTCATAGCGCTAAGCGCCGTGCCGTAGAACTCGTCGTATTTCGCCTGCTTTTTGCCCTCGGAAAGGTCGACGACGTAGGCGTAGCTGCCGTTCTCGTCGATCATTTCATGGTAGATACCCCAGCCCTTGCGCTCTTCCTTGGTCATATCCTTGGTTGCGACGTTCTGTTTATACGCAACGAAATAGGGATAACCGTCGGCAAAGTGCAAAATCTTTTCACGGCTTCTCAGGCTGTTGAAGGAAGCTTTCAGCGTCGGGTTTGCTTCGATTGCGGCAACCACGTCCCGTTTGAGTACGGAAGCGCCGCCGCTCGTGGTGGTAACCGTATAGATTTTCTCGCCCGCTGCTTGGTATTCTGCGATTTGCGCGTTGGTCAAATCCTCGTACAAACCGCCCTTGAACATATCGCGATTGTTGAGTCCGCCTTCGTACAGCTCGTTGAACACGCGGTTCACGCGCTTATATTCTGCGTCGGAAGCTCTGCCGTCCCAAAGCTTAACGGGTACGAACTGATAGTAGAACCCGTTGGAGGGAAGTACGTCGGTGCCGTAAATGTCCTGCGCGTTGTCGTTGTAATAAATATCGTAGAAGAGGTTGATGAGCTTTGCAACCGCTTCGGGATTTTTACAGGTGGAAGAAACCATGTTGTAGCCGGAGATAAGCATGGTATCTACAACGGGAAGGCTTTCCTTTCCGTTGAAAGAAGGAAGGTCAACCCACGTCCAGTCGGCGCCGTTTACCGCGGTCGATTCGACAGCCGAGCCGAGCGCGTCCTTCGGGAGCCACCATTCGCCGAACACCATTCCCACGAAGCCCGCCGATACGTAAGACTGTACCGAAGCCGCCGTATTGGAAAGGAATTCTCTGTCGAGGATGCCCTTTTCGTACATGGTGCGCATGGTCTGAACCGCCGCCTGCGCTTCCGCAGAGGTGTTCGCGCATTCCAGCTCGCCGTCCTCGTTCATGAAGAAGGAGCCGAGCGACGTGCCGTGCGCGTTGAACATACCTTCCGCAGAATAGGAACCCGCATAGGTAAGGTCCTTGTGCATGGAGAACGGAATGACGTTGTTAGCAGAAATATTCGTTGCAGCGGCGATTTCCTGCTTGTGGTCGAGGAATACCTGACCTACTTCGATCATCTCGTCGATCGTCTTGGGAGCCTCGATGCCGCAGATGTCCAACCAATCTTTGCGGATATACAACCGTTGCGCGGAAGCGTATTTGTTGGACTGTTGAGGAAGCGCGTAGAGCTTGCCCTCCTTCATGCACGCCTTAATGAGCTCGGGCATATAGGTTTGATAGTTGTTAAGCAAGTTGTCGTTTAAGCGGTAATATGCACTTGTAAGGTCGGCAAGCATACCCGAATCGCGCAACGAGGTGAACATTTCCGAAGTGGTCGTATAGAACATATCGGGCATTTGGCTCGCCGCGATCGCGAGGTTGATTTTTTGGTCGTACATCGTACTTGCCGAAACCACGCTGTATTCGATTTTGATATTCAGCTTGTCAAGCGCGATTCTGTTGAACGACTGATTTTGCGGCGTGGTGCCCCGCTTTACGTTGGGCTCCAACTCGTACTGAATCGCCGCAACTTTTACGGTGACCGTGTTTTCGTAACGGTCGAGGGTGGGATATGCCGCCCTGTATTCGGCGTTCTTTGCCGCGTCCTCTTCCGCAGTTACAAACTCCTTGGTCGGCGCGGCAAGCGTGCCGGGGTCGATCGCCTCGTAATCGTAATCGCCGTCGTAAGGATTGCACGCGGCAAGCGTGACGCAACCCATAAACAGCGCCAAAGCGCAACTGATTGCCGAAACTGATTTTTTCATGTATTTCCTCCTAATTTCCCCTTATTCCTTATTATTACTAGGCGTAAATTTCCACTTCGCATACCCACATGATTCCCGTGAACAGCGTTTCAACGCCGTCCGTTCTCGACGAGGTAGCGTCGCCCATGCCCTTCGGCTGGAAGATACGGATTTGGTCGGTCGTGACCTTATCGAACTCAAACACGGTGAGCTGTTGTTGCGTAAGGTACTCTTCACCCTTTTTCCAGCTGTAAGTTGCAACCGTTGTCCACTGTCCGTCGATGAATGCTTCGACTCTCGCTTCGCGTGCGGAATAGAAGGTAGGCGAGCCCGTTCCGTCGGGAGCCCAATATACGTTGACCTTGGAGATGTCCTGAGGCGAAGCGAAGGTGAACTGAATCCAGTGGTCTTTGCGGTTGTTGTTCTCGCTCGCCCAAGATTCGGTAGCCCAATTCATTTGGTTGTGGGTTTCCTCGGTTGCGATGAAGCCGTCGGTGAGCGGTTTCGCGCCCGAATAGCCAACGAACGTGGAATCGACGGTAACCGTGCAAAGCTCGTTACCTACGTAAGCAAGGTTCGCCGAGCTCGTATCGCCGTTCAAAGTCGTTTCGCCCGTGGAATCGCTGAGCTTGGAGAGCGCCAAAGAACCGCGCGCACTCTTCGGCTTTACGCCGGGGTTGGGACATATGTCAAGATTACGGGAATACGTGCAATACGGCACGAAATCGTACGTCCAAGCGTTGTCGTACACGTTCTGCGGCATATAGCCGTATTCCTCTCTGTTGATATAGTCGAGGCAGAATACGGGCATATAGTCGTAACGGCGGACGCGGTTGATGATGTTGCAGGCAACCGTTTGGTTGTACTCCATATCCGATTCGTTGCGATCTACGAAGACGCCCGCATCATTGTCGTACGTCGTGGAGAAGCTCTCGAACATGATGCCGTCTACGTACTGCGAGATATATTGGAATATCGTGAACCCGCGGTTGGGTACGAGCTTGGTGCCCTCGGGAAGCTCTTCATCGAGGCGTCTTACAAGGTCGGCCATGCCGCCCATCGTGTCGTAAGCGACGTCTACCGTGTCGAGCGTATCGAGGAAAAGCCCGTCTACGCCGTAATCCATAATGGTCTTCGCCTTATTCAGAATGATTTCCTGCCAAACGGGATTGCCCGCGTCTACGAAGTAAGAACCCCAAGAAGAGTTCATGCGGGGCATACCGTTTTCGTAAATGTAATAGGAAGCGTAGCCGTTTTCACCCAACCCGTCGGCAACGTGCAAGCCGTCGTCTTCGCCGATGGAAATATAGGAAACAACGTACGTGCCCGCGTCTTTTAACTCCTGTACGAGCGCCTTTGCGTTGGCGTCGCCGAAGAGCTGCGAGCTGTGAATGATCGCCACGTCAAAGGTTTTGAGCACGTCGAGCGCACGCTCGGCTGTTCCGCCGTTTACGGGATCTTTCTCGGAATCACCCGTAAGCGAACCGTAGTAGCAGACGAAGGAATCGACGTCGTTCCAATCTTTTCTGCCGGTAGCGGGGCGTTCCACCGTCGGGCGGGAGAAAATGCTTACCGCCTCATTGTTGCCATCCTGTCCGGGTTTCTTGTCCTTGCCTTTGCACCCTGCAAGGGTGAGCGCCGTTACTGCGCCGAGCGCGAGCGAAAGATAGCGTATTCCTTTTTTCATAATATATCCTCCGTTATTATTTTCGGGTAAGTTTTTTTAGGAAACCGTGGAACACGGTTTCCTCTTTTTGTTGGTACAACAAAAACTTTTTTGAAATTTTTAAGCCTTGCGATAGCTATACATTATTATTTAGTATTAGTTTTTTCGAAGTCCGCCATAAAAATGCGTTCTCCCTTGTGTTTGCGCGACTCCTCCGCCGCGAACGCCACAAGATGAGGCGCGATTGCATCCTTAATGGAGGAAGAAACTTTTCCGCCCTTTTCGAGCGCGTCGAACATTTCCGTCATCATGCGGTTGTCGCCGCCGCCGTGCCCCGACAAATCGTCGGTGAGCTTGGTGATGTCGTAAACCGTGCTCTCCCCTCCGAACGGCGTGACCGTAACGAGGTTTTGGCGTTGGTCTGCGATAATTTCTCCGAGCGTGCCCATCACCTTAACTCTGCGGAAGCTCTGCGCCGTGAACGCCGTCATGGTGAGCGACACCGTTACGTCGTCTTCCATTTGCATACTTACGATTTGGTGATCGACCACATTGTTGTCGCAACGGAACACGCACCTGCCGTAAGGTCCCTTCTCGATCGCCTCGTTGAGCGTTTTCTCGTTGGGCTCTTCCGTCAAAATATTCAAAGGCCAATCGCGGTTGCCGTGATTGTAACCCACTTCCTCGCTTTCGAAGTAAATGCGGTAAGCGCTGTACGGGCACGAATGCGCATATTTGCAATCGCAGCAGCGCGCGGCGCTTCCCTCGGGCGCGTGGGCTTCGTTGAAAAATTTCAGCGAGCCGACCGACGACACGGAAACGCACTTCTTATCGAGCAACCAAGAAAGAATGTCGAAATCGTGGCAGCACTTTTGCAGAATCATGGGCGACTCGATTTGGTCGTTCCGCCAATTTCCGCGCACGAAGCTGTGCGCCTGATGCCAATACCCTACGTTCTCGATCGCCTCCACCGTAACGGGCTCGCCGATGACGCCGCTTTTAATGACCTCTTTGATTTTGCGATAGAACGCCGTAAATTCGAGCACGTGACAAATGGTAACCGACTTGCCCGCCTTGATTGCCGCGTCGCGAATATCGATGCAGTCGGCAACCGTAACGGCAACGGGCTTTTCAAGCAATAAATCGTAACCCTTTTCGAGCGCCGCAAGCGCATGGGCGCGGTGTTGGCGATCCTGCGTGGCAACAATCAAAACGTCGGCAAGCTTCTCGCGCGCGAGCAAACTCTCCGCGCTGTCAAAACAAAAATCGGCGGGCACGGAATACCGCTCGCTTGCATAACGAATTTTTTCGGGATCGATGTCCGCAATCGCAACTATTTTCATTCTCTCGGGAAACTTTTCCTGATACTTGGCGTACGTGTACAGTCCCCTGCCGCCAAGCCCGATAATTGCCACCGTAAATTGCTTCAAAGCCACACCTCTATCTAACAGATTGAAAATTTTTCACATTATTCTTTTGCTATTTGCAATTATACCTATATGCATTCTATCACGTATTTTACAACCTGTCAATAGAATTTCCGAAAAAAGAATAAACATTTTTTGTTTACCAACGTGTTTACCAAGAAATTTTATCCTTTTATTGCCAAAATCTACTGATAATCTTTTTTCTTTTGCCGGATTGTACTTGAACGGCAATGCATTTTACCAAATATTTTTAAAATTTGTTTACCAAACATCTTGACAAGCGCATGATACCGTGTTATAATGATTTCAACATATTTGTTTTGGAGAGAATCATGGCTACGATCAGAGAAGTGGCGGAACGCGCGGACGTTTCGATTGCGTCCGTTTCCCGTATCATCAACCACGACCCGAATTACAGAGTTACCGACGAAACGCGCAAGCGGGTAATGGACGCCATTCGGGAGCTCGATTATATCCCCAATCCCAATTATAAAAAAGGTCGTGCGCACGCGAAAGTTTCCATCGGGTGCATTTCCCGCGTGACGGTGGAAAGCACAAAGGACAGCTACTACAACGCCATTTTGAGCGGCGCGAAAAATTTTCTCAAACAAAAAAATTACGATTTCGATTTTGTGCTTACGCAGTTCGACATGAAGGAGGAGTCCGCTTCCTCGTTCCTCGCCCACCCGCCCAAGGGGCTCATTCTCATGGATCAACCCAGCCCCGAAA
>CAMWUS010000069.1 GCA_947177495.1 uncultured Clostridia bacterium | reverse complement strand
TTGGCGTCGCCGCCACTTCCGAAATACTTTTGCCGCAGCCCTGATATATAGCGCAACGGCAATCGCCGCTGCGCTATTTTGCTGTATACGTTTATCCTTCTCCCCGGGGGGAAGGATAAAAAAATCCCCCGCCATAGGCAGGGGATAACAATACGGTCAAAGCAATTACAGCACGTTGGTGAGCGTGTTTACGGTGAGCTCCAAAAGGCGGTTGTTGCGGCGGGCGGAGGAGATGACCGAGGGGGTAATGCGTTCTCCCGCAATGGCAATCGGCTGTCCCGCGCTGTCGTAAACGCTCTTTTTAAGCTTCCTACCAAGCAAATTCAAACGGTTCAAAGAATACTGTATTCCCTGCTCGGTGTGCGCGTTCGCCGTTTCGTCGAAGGGCTTGCGCACCTCGGGCGCGGGCTGTGCGGGCGCTTCCTGTGTAGGCGAAAAGGGCAACTGCTCGGGCGGGGTGACGGGCGTGGGGAGAGGCGTTTGCACGGGCGTGCTCGGCTGTTTCTTTTTTGCGGCGGGCGCGGACGACGTGCGCGATTTAGGCGCGCGTTTCTTTGCGGCTTCGGTGGGGTAGATGATAAGAGTTTGCCCCCGCGCTGCAAGGGAGAGGGAAACGACGGTCTGCGTGCCGTCCTTCCAAAGCACAAGCCGCGGGTCGTCACCCAAAATATAATCGCATACCACACCCGCAAGTTCCCCCGTGTGCAGGTAGGCGGGCGTCATAACGGGGGAAGGGACGCCCGTCGGGGCGGAGAGGCGGGACTTGCCTACGATGAGCGCGTCGCCGTAAGAGAGA
This sequence comes from uncultured Clostridia bacterium, assembly GCA_947177495.1. Taxonomy (GTDB): domain Bacteria; phylum Bacillota; class Clostridia; order Christensenellales; family Borkfalkiaceae; genus Gallimonas. Next base: position 6,449 of record CAMWUS010000069.1, on the reverse strand, counting down.
ATGGCGCGGGCGGGCAGATAAAATTCCTCGTCCTCTTGATCTGCGCAGTACAGGCAGGAAATACCTTTTTGGTTTTGCGTAAGCGTGGCGCCGAGCACGTACCCGAGCCGTTCACCCGCGGGGGTGAGTAATTGTTTGCCGATAAGCGATGAAAGCTTGCGTTCCATGTTGACCTCCTTTCGTCAATTCCTATGATACGCTTTACATTATGTCATAATCGGAAGAAATCTTTCTTATGGATATCGTAGAAAGATTACGAGTTTTGTCGAAAGTAAATTGTGCCCGTTTGGTGAAAACGGGCGCATTTTTTCGTGAAGTGCGTGTTTGTGCGATTTACCCCGTTGCAATTTTCCAAATAATGTGGTATAATTAAGATAATAAACCGAAATCGGAAAAATTTTCCATACAGAGAGAATTATGGATAAGAAGAGAATGTATTCCGCGGCACAGCCGACGGGGAAAATTACAATCGGGAATTATATTGGCGCAATTTCCAATTGGGTGAAATTGCAGCATGAGTATGATTGCTTTTTCGCGATTGCCGATATGCACGCCATTACGATAAAGCAGGACCCGCAGGAGCTGCGCCGCCGTACCTTGGAACTTGCCGCGCTCTATATCGCGTGCGGGCTCGATCCCGAGGTTTGCGCGCTCTACGTGCAGTCGAACGTTTCCGCGCATGCGGAGCTTGCTTGGGTGCTCAACACGCTTACCTACGTGGGCGAAATGGAGCGCATGACGCAGTTCAAGGATAAATCCCGCAAGCATGCCGATAATATCAACATGGGGCTTATGGACTACCCCGTGCTCATGGCGGCGGATATTCTCTTGTATCAGGCGGAGTACGTGCCCGTTGGGTTCGACCAAAAACAACACGTGGAAATTACGCGCGATATCGCAAACCGCTTCAACAACCGTTACGGCGAAACGTTTACCGTGCCCACGCCGCTCATCATGAAGTCGGGCGCAAAGATCATGTCCTTGCAGGAGCCCGATAAAAAGATGAGCAAATCGGACGAGAATATCAACGCTTGGGTTTCGCTTTTGGACGATCGGGATACGATTATCCGCAAATTCAAGCGCGCGGTGACGGACAGCGACAACTGCATTCGCGCGGGCGAGGACAAGCCCGGCATCACCAACCTGCTCACCATATATAGTGTCTTCCGCGGTTGCACGGTGGAAGAGGCGGAAAAGGAATTCGCAGGTAAGGGCTACGGCGATTTCAAGCTTGCCGTTGGCGAAACGGTTGCAGACGCGCTCGCGCCCATTCAGGCGGAGCAGGCGCGCTTGCTTGCCGACAAAGCGTATTTGAACGGCGTGCTCGCTTCGGGTGCGGAACGTGCGTTTAAAGCGGCGCGCAAAACGCTTTCCAAGGTCTACCGCAAAGTAGGCTTCTATCGGGGAGAATAACCGTGCTTGGCTACGTGAAGTACGATTTGCCCAACTTGTGCGTGAAGGATTTCCTGCTGTACAAGGCAATGTATTGCGGGCTCTGCAAGGGAATTAGTAAGTCCTGCGGGCAACGTGCGCGCATGGGACTTACCTACGACGTTACTTTTTTGTCCGTTTTATTGCATAATATTTTGGGTGTAGACATCAAAATAGAAAAGCAGGGTTGTGTCGGGCACGTCAAAAAACGTTCCATTGCCCTCACGGACGAATTGACCGAGGAGCTCGGCGCGCTCAATACCATTCTCGTCTACTACAAGCTGACCGACGACATTGCGGACGGCGGCAAAGGGCGTGGCAAGCGCATTCTCTTTAAAAAAGGGTTTAAGCGGGCAAAGCGCAAGTACCCTGCTCTCGTGAAGCTTGTGGGCGACTACATGACGGAGCAGGAGAAAATAGAAAAGAGCGGAGCGACTTCGCCCGAAATGGCGGCGGACCCGTCCGCGTGCATGATGCAGGCGCTTTCCGAATATTTTTTAAAGGAGAAGTCGAGCACGGCGACGAAGAGCCTGTTTTACGAATTCGGTAAATGGGTGTACCTCATCGACGCCTTGGACGATTACGATAAGGACAAAAAGAAAAAAGAGTACAATCCTTTCGTACTCACCTACGGTTGCGATAGCCGTAAGGAGCTCATGGAGCAGCACGGGGAAGAGATCTCCTTTTTGTTCGATACCAGCTTTTACGCCATGCGCGAGAGCTTGGAACAAATACCGTTCTCGTTTAACCGCGACCTTTCGGACAACGTTATCCTGCGCGGGCTTCCCTTGGAAACGGCGCGCGTCATGCGCGGCGAACCTCCCCGCATCGAGAACGTAAAGCTTTGAGGAGCGGAGTGGTCAGGCGGGTTTACACTTTAATCACATAAAAACCAAATAAGGAAAAATAGATATGAGCCAAGAAAACTACAACATTTTGCAGGTGAGCGAGAACGCGACGGACGAGGAAATTACCGCCTCTTACGAACAGCTCAAAGCTAAGTACAACGAGGACAAATGGTTGGACGGCGAAGCGGGAAACGAAGCCGCGCGTATGCTCGGCAAGCTCGACGCCGCCTACAAAGAGGTGATGGACGAGAGGCGCGAACGCCAGCAGAATACGAGCGGGGACAGCGCGTACGAGGAAGTCTCTAAATGTATCCGCAGCGGCGATATTGCGCGCGCCCAAACTCTTTTGGACGGTTTCAACGAGCGCACTGCGGAATGGCACTATCTGCAATCGGTGGTGTTCTATAAAAAGAATTGGATGAACGAGAGCAAGAAACAGCTCGAAATCGCCATGCAGATGGACGGCAGTAACGCCAAATACCGCGAGGCTTACGAGAAGCTCAACGCCCGCGCCGACTACAACAGCAAGACGGGCGGCGCGCCCAACACCGATCCCAATATCAATTCGGGCGACGAACAGATGGGCGGGAACTGGTGCGCCAACTGCGCAAGCTTTTGCTACACCTACTTGTGCATCAACTGCCTGTGCAATCTTTGCTGTAACTGCCGCTGAGTATGAAACGCCCGTCCAAATCTTACGAGATTGCGTTGTCCGCCATTGCCTGTGCTTTTGCGGCAATCGCGCTCACAATCGGCTCGTACGTGGACACTCTGCTTCCGTCGGGTTACATTTTGGCGGTGTTTGCGCTCATGCTTCCGCTTGCCAAACAGTTTATTTGGGGAAACGCGCTCGCGTTCGTAGGCGCGTGTCTGCTCGCCTTTCTCTTTAACATCGGCGGGGTGTTAAAGCTCATTCCCTTTTTCATGTTCTTAGGGCTTCACCCGCTCATGAACTTTCTGCAAAAGAAATTTATCAAAAGCAAAATTTTGCACGGGGTCGCATTCGCGGTGAAAGCGCTTTGGTTCGACGGAATGCTGCTCTTCACTTGGTTTGTTTTAACGCCCGTGTTCGGTTTAACCGAGCTGACCTTTTACGATATTTTGGAAAAGTATCTTTGGTATCTCGTGTTTTTCGGCGGCACCGCGCTGTTTGCGGCGTACGATATTGCAATTTTCATGTGTCAGCGTACCATGGACGCGGTCGTGCGGCGGCTGAGAAAATAGCTTCGGCTGAGACTTTTTTGCGGGAGGCTTATTTTGGATAAAAACGATAAGATAGTTGCCGTTGCGGACGGTTTGGGAACGAACGGCGAAGGAATTGTACGGCACGAGGGGGTTACGCTTTTCGTGCCTTATCTCATTTCGGGCGAAAAAGCGGAAATTAAAATTTTAAAGCGCAAGGGCAATATCGCTTACGGCAAGGCGGAAGAAATTTTAACTCCTGCGGAGGAACGCGTGCGCCCTGTCTGTCCCGTATTCGAAAAATGCGGCGGCTGTCAACTGCAACACCTGCGTTACCGCGCCCAACTCAAATTCAAAACCAAACTTGTAAAAGATACTCTGCGCAGGATCGGGGGCATCGACGTGCCCGTGAACGATTGCGAGCGGAGCGAGCGGGAATACGCCTACCGCAATAAATTACAGCTTCCCATCGGTAGGAGCAGCGGCGAAAACGTGATCGGTTTTTATGCGGAGCGTTCCCACCGCATTGTTCCAACCGCATCTTGCGCGCTTCATCCCGAGTGGGCGGAAAAGCTCATCGCCGCGTTACATACCTTTATGCACACTTGCGGGCTGGACGGCTACGACGAACAGACGGGAAAGGGGCAACTTCGCCATATCGTGGTAAGGGAACTGCGCGGGCGGTTCCTCGTTACGCTCGTCGTCACGGAGCGGGATATTAAGGGGATTGATTATTTAATTTATTTGCTCGACGGCATTTTTCCCGAATACAGTTTTTTCCTCAATATCAACTGCGAAAAAACGAACGTGATTTTCGGCAAGGAACACATTTTGCTCAAAGGCAAGGAAGCGTACGAGTGTACCGATTGCGGCATCACCTTCGAGGCGGGCGCGCAGACCTTCGTGCAGGTGAACGAGGGCATTCGGGTGAAGCTGTACGAAAAGGCGCTTTCCTTTGTGGACGAAAATGAAACGGCGATAGACTGCTATGCGGGCGGCGGATTGCTTACCGCCATGCTCGCAAAAAAATGTAAGCAAGCATACGGGATCGAGATCGTTCCCGAAGCGTGCGCTTGCGCCGATGCGGTGCGCGATAAAAACGGACTGCAAGGAAAAATGACAAACCTTTGCGGCAGGGTGGAAGACCTGCTCGGCGGCGTTTTGAAAAAAGCACCCCATGCGACCGTTCTTTTGGATCCGCCCCGCGCCGGTGTGGCGCGCAGCGTTCTCAAAACCATTCTCGCCGAGAAGATAGAGCGGCTGATTTTAATTTCCTGCGACCCCGCAACCTTGGCGCGCGATTTGGGCATTTTAACGGGCACGCTTGTAGAAACGGAGAGCGGGGAACTCATCAAATCTGACGGCGCAAACGGCGCTTACGAAGTTCAGTTCGTTCAACCCTACGATATGTTTCCGCAAACCAAGCACGTGGAAACACTTGTCGTGCTTTTCCGCAAATAAGTTAACCAAAGAGGTTAAAAAATCATGTGGATTATAAAACCGACCCCTAAAATAATGCAAGTTTTCCGTTGGATTTTGCTGATTTTGCCTTTGGTATTGCTTGCAATCTATATTCCTTTTTCCGTCTATTACTATCATGAATATTACTCGGGCAAAGTTACGGGTTATGAAGAACTCGAGAAGCGGGAATACACGTTCGTAGAATTCGGTTACAGTACGGGGAGATACCGCAATCTCGAAATATACGTTGCAGAAGAAACCCGTCCTTTGCTTGGCGCTACGAGCATTGATATGAAAGCGATTGAGGAAGAAGTCTTAGTCCAGGCGCGGGAGGGGGATAAACTTACCGTATGGATTTCTACGAATTCAGGACGTGTTTACGACTACAGCGTATACGAGGGGTCTATTAACGGCGAATTTTTTCTCACCATGGAGAACTATCGTGAAATGAGCCGCAGGAACGATCGGGTGGCGATTATTCTTATTCCCGCTTTGGGAGTTCCGTTGTTAATATTCGGGATATGGTTTTTTATTCGCACAAAAAATTAAATTTGAATAATCGGTTATTTGTGGAAGAAAAGAATAGCGTCAAAACGCTCGTCGTTTTGCAAAGAAAATAATTTACTGTAGGAGAGATTATGACCAAAGAAAAACTTTACGAGTTGATGAAAAAGGCAAAGACGGCGTTTTTGTCGTCGGTGGACGGCGACGGATTTCCCGTGACGCGGGCAATGCTTGCGCCAAGAAAGTTTGACGGAAACGATATTTATTTTTCCACCAATACCTCGTCTAAAAAGGTGGCGCAATTCCGCGAAAACCCCAAGGCGTGCGTTTATTTTTACGAACGCGGCAGGTTCAAATATCAGGGCATTACAATAAAGGGCACGGTGGAAGTATGCCTCGACCAACCTACCAAAGACGAAATTTGGCGGTTCGGCGACAAGCTGTTTTACAAGCAAGGGGTAACCGATCCCGACTACGCCGTACTCAAATTCACGGGTATCGAGGCGGAGTATTATTGCGATTTTAAAGTGGAAACGATTTCGTTGACCGAATAAGATGAAGGATTTGATTGCAAAATTATCGCTTGCGGAAAAAGCGGCGCTTCTTGCGGGAACGAATTTCATGTACACGAACGGCGTTCCGCACCTCGGCATTCCATCCGTGAGAATGTCGGACGGGCCGCACGGGCTACGCGTGCAAAACACGGGCGGGGACAACGGAACGAGCGGGAGCGAACCCGCGACCGCGTTCCCGACGGCGGCGACTACGGCGTCGAGCTGGAACCCCGCAAACACCTATAAAATGGGCGAAGCGATTGCCGAGGAATGCTTGCACTACGGCGTGAATATTCTGCTCGGTCCTGCCGCGAATATCAAGCGCAATCCGCTGTGCGGAAGAAACTTCGAGTATTTTTCCGAAGACCCTCTGCTTGCGGGCAAAATGGCGGCGGCGGAAGTCAAAGGCGTGCAAAGCAAGGGCGTGGGCGTTTCGGTAAAGCACTTCGCGCTCAACAATGCCGAGAAT
>CAMWUS010000068.1 GCA_947177495.1 uncultured Clostridia bacterium | reverse complement strand
GTCTTTCTCTTCCCCGTCTTCGGGCTGCGCGCTTTCCTCTGTTGCTTCGGGCACGACAGGTTTTACTTCGGGAAAAACAACGCTCTGCACGTGTACGTCAACTTTGGCGATTTTGTACTTCGTCATGGATTCCACCATTTGTTTGATGGTCTGTTGGATTCCGTAGGCGATTTCGGGCACGTTATAGCCGTAGTGCGCAATTACGGAAATATCTACGTAGACGCCTTCCTTTTCAAAGCTGAGTTTAATGCCCTTGCTCTTGGAAGGAACAAGCTCGATGCCCTCGGTTTCCCTGAGGCTGAGCACGACGATGCCGCTGACGATATCGGAATTATAGGTAATTTTACCCTTTTGTCCGTTCGGATTGTATCTGATACTTGCCATAATAACTCCTTTGTGGATACTATTATAACACATCTTTTGCAAATTTACTACTGTTTTTCCTTAACTTTCTGCGTAAACAGGCATAATTATGATGCTTCCTTCGCGTACGTTCTGCTCTACTTCGAGCGCGAAGTGAATTTTTGTGAGCATTTCCGCAGTAAGCTCGTCGGAATTGATGAAGATATTGATGTATTCGGTATCACCGATGGACACGGCTGCGTCGGAGAAGCCCATTGCTTTGAGCACGGTTTCCATAACAAGCTCGTCTTCCATGATCTCTACAAGCTCTTGCTTTCTTTGAATTGCCGCAGTGTATTCCGCGGAATCGGTTGCGGAAGCGGCGATTACGCTATCGAGCTGGATAAACTCTTCGCTACGGGTGGAAACGCGGTTGTCGCGATAGGTCGTGAAATAGTTGACCTTAACGCTGGCATTTGCGTCGAGCACGCCCGAACCGGAGCCCGCGAGCAGGAAGTTGAATACCGCAGTTACGGCAAGCAACAGGACAAGGGTTGACATCAGTACAATTTTCTTGGTGTTGGACATAAGTTTATCTCCTTCTTTATAAGTTTTCATAGTTATGCGGGGTAAACTTGCACGCGATTCGGATCGATTCCGAGCGCATTTGCGGCAACTTCGATAACGCGTATACGGGTTAAGAATTCGTCCTCGCCGTCGAACACGACGATTGCGCTAACCGCTTCCCCGTTCTCTTCGCCGATCATGACGGTGACTTCCCCAACCCCTTCTATTTTGGAAAGCAGTAAAGCAAGCCGCGTTTCCTGTTGTGTAGGAATATACGCGCTTTTCTCCTCTTTGCTTCCTTGATAGAAGACTTTCCAAGCCGCAATCAGAAGTACGAGCGCAAGGAGCGCGATAACGATGATACGGACGGTTTTATTCTGCCAAAGCTTTTTAACGTCGAGCTTCACGATACCTCCGTCTCGCAGCCGTACTGCTGAGTAACATTCTCTTGGATTAGGTTCATAATATGTATATGTTCGTCTTGTCCGATTATACCGAAATCAGTAATCTTTACGGAGATTTTTTCAAGCGGGAATTTTGCTTCCGCCCGTCGCTCTACTTCCACCTCTGCCGTAACGGAATAGGTTTGCGATAATTCCTGCGTAATTGCCTTTTCGTCCGCTTCTGCGAGTGTGGCGGCGCAGTGGGAAAGATATTGCCCGTCCATGGATACATTTGCCTCGGGATAGAACGACGTCCCCTTATCCCAATTCTTTACAAAAGGTGAGACGAGCACAACAAGGGTGAAAAGTTTCATGGCGCCTTTTATAAACTTGCCCATTTTGCCGCTCGGTAATATTACGGTAATTACTGCGGAAAGGAGTATGATTCCCGCAACGGATAAAATATACTCTTTCATCAATAAATAACCCCCGTAGAACATATGAGCAACATGAGCGTAAGAAAGTATAAAAACGCTACGCACAGCAGTCCCGCGAGAAAATACCCGCAGTCCCCTGCCAAACGCGATAGAAATGCCGAGACTTTCCCGCCTACCGGTTCGGTTGCCGCCGCAGACAGGCGCAAAAAGAGTTGGAACACGACCATGAGCAACAGCGGACGAAGCAGCGTTCCGAAGAGAAGAAAGACGGCAAAGGATCCGAACGCGTTTTTAATAATCGCACTACCTGCAATAACCAAATCGAGCCCGCCCGATAAAAACCCGCCGACAATGGGCACCGAACCCGAGAGAACGTATTTTGCGGCGCGCAAAGAAAGCCCGTCGTACTGTGCGGAAGTGATACCCTGCACGGTGAGAAAGATGCTGAAAAGCCCCAAGGATAGTCCGATGATCCATTTATTGAAGCTTTTAAACAGTTCCCCAAGGCGTTCCGTGCGCACTTCGCTCGATAAATTTCCAATGAAAGCAAGCACAATAACGGCAACCGAGGTTGGCAACACCACCGCCGTAAACAGCTCGGTGATTGCGCCGCTCATAAAAGCAACTGCGGGACGGAATATCCCTACCGATACGGAACCGCCGCTTGCTGCCATCAAGGTGAGTAATACGGGGTAGACAATATCCATTTGCTTTTTCATTTGCGTGATTGCCCCGAACCCTGCCTGCAATACACCTATCAGACACGCGAGAATAACTGTGCCAACCATAATATAGCCTACAAAGTTTATTATGTCTGACATAGTACTATCCATAAAGCTGTTTTTCACGGAGTTTAATGCGCCGCAGAGGATCGCAACTGCTAAAATAACGGCAAAAGCAGGCAACATAATCTGCGCCTCTTCCCAAACAAGTGATACGACGGAAGAAAACAGCGAAGAATAATCAAGCGAGTAATCTCCCGTAATTACACTCATTAGTTTTTCTTTTAAATCAATGCCGCGAAATTCCTTTAAGGTATCGAGGTATTCTTGCAGTTCTTCCGTATCGAGCGCTTGCAAAAGTTCTTCAATCATCTCTTCCACTTCTTGCCGCGCTTCCTCTTCCGTAATGGCATATGCGTGCTTCGGTGCCCCTAAAAGCATCAGAACGAGCAACGCTAATCCCGCTATTAAAAATAGTAAGGCTTTTTTTCTTAAACGCACTTTCACGAAATTAACCCCAAAAGTTGACCGATTAGCGTAAGAACACTTTCGAGAATGGGTACCGCAAGAATAAGCACGACAACCTTTCCGCAAAAAACAAGTTTGTCCGCTACGGAGTTTTGCCCGAAATCATTTAGTATTCCCGCGCTGAATTCGACAAGATAGCCGATTCCCACCATTTTCAGGAGTATTTTTACCATGGAAGACTGAATGCCCGTCGCTTCCGCTATTTTACTGAATATGGAGATGCTGTCGCGAAAGAGTTCGAAAGTAAACAGCAGCAAAATAATACTGCCCGCAATCGTAACGGCGAACGCAAGCTCGGGCTTCGTACCCTTCAACAGAAGCGCCGCAACGGCGGTTATAAAAGCGATTCCGACAAGCTGAAATATCTCCATGTCAGTAGACTCCGAATATTTCCTGCACCGTTTTAAACAAGTCTCCTATCATGGTAACGGCAACCGTCAGCGCAATGACTAGCCCTACGATGGTAACCACGGTAGAGATGTCGTCGCGGTCGGATTTTTTTAATACCTGACACACAACCGTAATGATAATGCCGATTGCCGCTAATTTGAAAATAATCGAAATATCCATTATACGATTAAAATGACAAATGCGAGTCCTGCGAGCAAACCGAGCTTTAAATACAGCTCCCCTTTTGCTTTGCATTCCTTTTCGCTCTCCGTCTTTTTTTCCTCCAAGCTTAATTTTTGCGCGGAAAAATAACCCTTTTGGGCACTGCTGTCCCCTGTACCGAGCGCAGTGAAATAGTCGCTACACAGCTTTCTTTCATCGGCCGTTAAATAGGGAAAGTCCACTTTGGCGTTGCGGCTCTCGGTAAGCCTCTTTAACGATTTATCGAAATCGCCCGTATAGGGAAATGAGTCGATAAATTCTGCAAGCGGTTTGCGCGTATAGCTTAGCTCGCTGAGATACCGCTCATTGAAAAGCGCAAGCTGACTAAAATAGCGTTTCCGCGCGCGGTGCTTTCCCGCTGCAAGGTAGCCGAGAAACACGCAGAATGCGATGATAAGCGCCGCTAAGAGAAATTTAAGCCACACAGTTCCCCTCTTCGTTTCTGATTTCTACTATTTTTCCGATCCCCGTTAAAAGTACCCGACGCTCGAAGAGCTTGTCCGGAACGGCGTTACAGTCGATCAAATGTGCCGACGCCAATACACAAATCCCGCTTGCCATTGCCCGTTTAACGGCTTCGTAGTCATTCGGCAATAATTCGTCGGTCACGATGAGTTCGGGGCGCAGAGCGCGGATTCCCGCGGTAAAAGCGGTAAGCTTATCGGCAAACTTCATTACGTCGCTTGTCCCGCCTAAATCCCCCGCAGAAAGCTCTCCGCGCTCGTCGATGACAAGAATATTCGGAGAGCGCCGCTCGCTTACAAGACGAGTTAAATCGCGCAATAGCGTTGTCTTTCCTACCCCTGGGGGCGATAATAAGATTGTAGAGCGCAGCCGATCGGCAAGACAATGCTCATAGAGCTCTTCCGCGCAACCGATAACAGAATGCGGAATACGGATGCAGAGCGACGTAACGTTGCGCACGGACAGCACTTCGCCCTTTTCATAGACAAAAGAACCGGCAAGCCCGATTCGCTCTCCGCATTTTCCCGTAAGAAAGCCCTGCCTGATTTGGTTTTCCACCGCATACAAGGAATACCCGCCTGCGGCAAACAGTGTGTCCTCAATTTCTTTCGCTGTGGGAACAAGCGCATGCGTTGCTTGCATGGTAACGCCGTTTTCCCCCAACCAACAAAAAACGCCGCTCACGTTGGCACGAAGAGGCTTGTCCGCCCGCAGGCGCAGTTCGTATAGCTTATTCACATTGACGTGCCGCAAAACAGCTTTTAGGCGCGGCGGAAGAAATTCAAGCATTACTATACGATATGAACTCTTTTTTTAAAATATGAAACCACCCGCACGAAAATCGTGCGGGTGGTTTGGGTAAAACAAATTATTCGATTACAAATACGTTTACGCTGTTATTTTTAAGTTTCGCCTTTAAAACGCCCTTTTCAATGGCAATTTCACTTTCTACGGGCACGATGTTGCACGTCTTGCCCGCGCGCATGTTGATTTCGTTGATAACCGTTTCATCCTCGTGCCAAAGCGTTGTTACTTTCGCTTTCTTTTTATCGCCGAAGTTGACAAGCGTTGCGGTAAGCGTTTCGTCTTGTCCCGAAACCTCTACGACTCTCAAATACAATTTTCCCGCTTCGCCGACCGTTGCGCTTTGGAAAATGCGTTCGTTTACTTTCCAAATATTTTTGTTAAGCACTTCGTGCCAAGCACCGTCTTTAAAAATGGAAGCAATGAATTTGTTTTGCGTATAGACGAGGCGCAGGCGATTTCCTTCAGGGCTATAACCCAAGAATTTGTCTTTGCCCATCATCTCGCACACGGTTCGCATGAAATCTACGCGCTTGTCGAAGGAGACGTCATAGCCCTTGTGGTTTTTGCCGTACTGACAGCAAATGGAGAAGCCTGCGTTATCCATCGTTCCCGCATCGCGTACGTCGGCAACGCCTACGCCCGCAATAAAGCTCTGTTCGCCCGAAAGACGGCGGAACGTGACTTCCACTTCGCAGTTTCCAAAGCTCTCCTTGTCGAAATAGAAACCGTTAAACGCGTCGCTCTCTTCGATGATCAGTTCGCCATTTTCGATATGCCCGCCGCAGCAGTTGGGATATACCTTCCAGTCGCCCATACCGTCTTTAAAGCTGTGGAAATAGAGCTGTTCGCCCGTTGCGGCATCTTTCACGCTGACACTCGAAACTGCGCTTGCCGTGCGGTGACCGCCGATTAAAAGCCCGCCCGCGTTATCGGGATTGACTTCGCAAACGTCCGTCAGCGTGTATTTTCCTACGTTCGCGGCAAACATCTGCTGTACGTAGTAGTTTGGCGTAAGCATGACGTCGCGTGCGTTAAACCATATGAGGTTAGGCGTCCAACGGTAATGATAGGTAGACGCGAACAAAGGCGCATAGCAGGTCATTTTCACGACGTCGGAATTGCGCTCGCAACCCGTCAGGAATGCCGCTTCCGCCAAAGCGGAGCGCAAGTTGTTGTCGCCGTTCAAACGTCCCCTGCCGTCCGACATGGTGTGCATGGAATATTCGCCCATAAATACCTTTGCGCCGTCTCTGTCGTAGCAGTCGTAGCGCTTGGTATTGTCGATAAACCACTGATAAGAATTGTAAACGTGTTCGTCTACAATCATATCACGGTATTTCTCGTTGATAATTTTCCAAGAATCGTTGGAATCGGACGGGCGAATATCTACGCCGCAGGTCGTTACGATTGTAATACCGAATTGTTCCAAGAGGTTGGTCATGCGCCCCTTGTACATATATTGCCGAACGCCCAAAAGGCAAGCGGCAAAGTTATCGAAATACTCGTAACCCCAGTTTTCGTTGCCGATTCCGATGTATTCGAGCTCGAACGGCTCGGGGTGTCCCATGTCCGCACGTACCTTCGCCCAATAAGATTCTTTTGCATCGGAAGAAGCGATGTCACCCTTTGCAAAATAGATGAGCTCGGCAACGTTATCGATAACCTCGCGTTGGAAACTCTCCGTCCCGGGAACGATGCGTTGATAACCCGTTTTACGCTGTTCTCCCATGCGAATTTGGCACAAAAGGCCGCAATGCAGAACGGGAAGTGGTGTTGCGCCGAGGTCTTCGCACAGCGCGAAATATTCGTAGAACCCGATTCCGTAAGATTGCATATAACGCCACAAATTCGGCGTTTGCTTTCTCTGCTCCAAAGGTCCTACCGTGTTTCTCCATTTATACTGATAATCGAAGGAAACGTCGCCTTCCACCACGCATCCGCCGGGGAAACGCAGGAAAGACGGGTGACAGTCCTTTAACACCTGCACCATACGGGGAGAAAGCTTGCCGTAGCGATATTTGTTTTCATCGCCCCAAACCGTTTTGGGAAGCAAGGAAACGTAATCGATACCGATTTTTCCGTTGCCTTCGAGAACAATGCAGAGGCGCCCCATCGTATCTTTTTCGGCAATGACCGAAGTGGAAACTTTCACCCAATCGCCGTCCGTTCCCGAGGGAATCTTAATTTCGCCGATGGTTGTGTGCCTGCCGTGCGCACCACGGATATAAACCTTTGCAATGCCGTGGAAGCCGAGACATTTCACCCACATGGAAAAGTTATAGGTTTCCCCTTTTACAACGGGCATACCGTAAGCGTCGTAACCGCCGGTCGTATAATAACCGGGGTTTTCCAAATGGTAGATTCCGCCCACCTGCAAATAGAGATAGGAGGGATTGTTTTCGTTCATGCCCCCCGTTTTCT
>CAMWUS010000067.1 GCA_947177495.1 uncultured Clostridia bacterium | reverse complement strand
CGACCCCGAGAGCACGGTGTTCGAAACCAACTTGCAGGCGGCGCGGGAAATCGCGCGGCAGGTGCGGCTTCGCGACATCGGCGGCATTGTCGTCGTGGACTTTATCGATATGGATGAGCCCGAGCATTGCGCGGCGGTAGAAGCCGAGTTGACGGCGGCGTTGCTTCCCGATAAATCGAAATGCCGCGTGCTTCCCATGAGCGAGCTTTGCCTTATCACCTTTACCCGCAAACGCACGAATAAAGATTTTGCCAACTTTTTGTTGAAGCCCTGTACCCATTGCAAACGGCAGGGGTTCGTGCTTTCCGATAAGTACCTTGCCATGCGCCTGCGCAGTGAAATCGTAAACCATTTTGCCGACGGCTACAACGCCGTGATTATCGAGCTCAACCGCGGACTGATGCAACGGATTTTGGCGGAACGGTACTTCCGCGAAGAAGTAAACGGCGCGTGGCGCGACAAGCGCGTGTACCTCATTCCCCACTCCACTTGGCACGAAGAAAAGTACACCGTGCGCGGTGAAAACGCCACGGTCCTGACTCTTCCCGACACTGCTCAAATCTTATATTGATTTTATCCCCCGCCCGTGCAACCGCTTCGGCGGGGTTTTATTAAAAACTTTTTCCTAATAAGCGGGACAAACACGGGTTTGTTATCGTTTATATTGTGTAGTGTATCTCAAAGAGGTGGAGATATGAAAACTTTAAAAAAGGTTGCGTTAGTTGTAATTGCTTGCCTCTGTGTAATAGCGTGTTTCATTGGGTGCGCGGATCAGGTGAACAGAGTAACCGCTGGCACCTATGCGTATTACGGCGATTTTACTTTTGAAAATTATGATAAGTTGGAATTGAAAGTAAAATTCAAGTCGGCTTATGCGACACCGTGGGGCACAAATTTTTATTCAAAGTCTACCATTCCCGAATTAAAAGAACAGATAGATAAACAAAAACAAAAGGACTATTCATTAGAAACAACGCGATACGGCGAGCGTTATCTTCTTATAGATAAAACGAAAAACGGACATGTCTACCATTATCTTGTTGTACGTCGCGAGCAAACGGAGTCGGGCGGCTGGCGTTACGATTTTATGGATTTGGAAGACGGCATAGCTGTTGATAACTTGGATATATATGTTGGGTGGCTTGTACCATATCATTTATTTGGGGACGTTGCGTATGAGGAGCTGCTCTATTCGGGCGGAGGATGTTTCGAGTTCGAAGCCAATCACACCTATCCGTCGGAACACGGAATCGACGATTTTTATGATTTCTACAAAGTAGTAGAAAGCTATACCATGTCCCGTGAGAAGAATGTGCTTGCATTGCAAACGACGTTATCAAACGGCGAGAAAATTGCTGTCAGCATTCGGTTTGACGAAACGGAATCGGGCACGACGGTCACCTACTTCAACTCGGTATTTGTAGAATAAAATTTGCAATAAAAACCCCCGCTTGGGCGGGGGTTTTTTTATTTCATCGTTTCTACTTTGGCTTCCACTTTTAAGTCGGCGGTAGAAAGGAGCAGTTCTTTCCATTCCGCGTATTTCTTGGGGGAAGAGCGGTAAAGGCTGCGGCTTAGGTGGAACAAATCGCAATTCGCCTCTACGCAGGTATTCCAAAGCTCGGTTATCTGTTCGCTGATGAGCTGCGTGGATTTTTCGATTGCTTCTTTGGAAAGCTCTTTCCGCGCAACGTCCTCGATGGGAGAGGATACGCCGCGGTCGAACAAGTACACTTTCAAATTGACGGAAAGAGTGACTTGCGGTTTGTTCTCCACCTTCAAATTCGCGTTGCCTTTGTCTTTGAGTACCGACACGTTCACGGGCTCGCCGTGGTCGTCAACGGCGAAAGTTCCCGCTTCTACTTTACCCTTTAACAAGCTAAACGTGAATGTCTGTTGCGGCTCTAAAACGGCGGTCATACTTCCTTGCGAAAAGAGTGCGGTGTGTTCGGCTTTAAAAATCTTTTTATCGGGCTTCTCGCTTTCTCCGCCCGAACTGCTTTGACCGCCCGCCGCGCCGCCGTTCGAGGAGCTCGGTCCTTCGCCGCCGCCCGACTCTCCGCCGCAGTCCTGCGATTCCGAGGTGATATAGGGCAGGAAGCTACTTTCCGAAGCGCCGTAGTAATCGATTGCAAATTCTTTCAGGCTCTGTTTCATCACCTTGCCCGATTTCTCCGCCGCATTGGAAAACAGTTTGTTGAGCGCCGCACTTGTAGTGTCCTCGATCGCGCTGACCGATTTCAGCATATCGCGCGCCGTTCCTTTGCACACGGCAACCGAACAGCTGTCCGGCATATATTCGGTGCGCAGGAAGTATCCGAGCGCGCCCATAATATCGTCCTTTGCCGTCTCTTCGCCGACTAGTATGGTGTCGCAGAAAATCAGCTTGGGCACCCAACCCGTTTTGGAATAGATCTCGGCAATACATTCGGAAATGGTCTCGCCGTCGCCCTCCACGTCTACGCTCGCCGTTCCGCAGGAGCTGCGTTCCGAGCCCTTGGGTTTGCCGATTTGCGCGGTGAGGTGAAAGCCCTGTTCCGTCCTGTCCACGCCCGCCGCGATGATGATCGCCGTCTTTTGAATATCCACAAGACCGAAGTCGTTGGAGAAGAAGACGAACGTGAACACCGCCGCAATCAGGACGTAAATTTTCATGGGAATGGTTTTAAAAAACTTATACGGCTTTTTCATTTTTTCTCCTTTTCAGTAGTAAGCACAGTGCGGGCAGCAGCACGCAGAAGATGGGGAATATCCAGAACAGCATTTTCGTAATCACTTGCAGCGTGACAAACAGTTTGAAGTTGAGGAAGTACACCCCGACGAGCATTCCCACGTTGATGATAACGGAGAACAGCGTGCGTAAATACCGTTTACTGCCAAACGCTTCGTATACGCATTCCACACCCGCATGCAGGGGCAGGGAACCGTAGAAGATGATGACGAAGGTGAGCGCAAACGAGAACAGATAGTCGATGCGCCCCAACACGGTAATGCCCGAAAAGTATTTGGAGATTTCCGAGAAGCCGAACGTTTGGTGCAACGCGATGTCCGAATAGACGCCGTAGAATACGGCAAGGAAAAAGAGGATCGCCGCGCCCCCCGCAAGATAGGAGAGCATACCTTTCCACGCCATGCCCTTTTTGTATTCGAACCTACCCGCAAGCGCGAGGATAAGTGCGGAGTCGAAGAACCAATTCAGCGAATACGCAAAGCCCCCGAAGATGCCGTCCGCGCCCGAAGCGCCGATCGGCATGAGTGCGCCGAAGTCGGCGTTTTGAATGGACAATACGATGATACCGAGATACCCCACAATCGACACGGGCAGGAGAATATCCCACACCCTACCGAGCGAAGAAAGGGGCTTGGCGCACAGGTACGCGCTCAGCAAGAAGAACGGGAAAAACGTGATTGCCGACGGGAGCGTATCGTACAGCGTCTTTTGCACGTACAACTTTTGCGCAAGCAGGGGCAACAGTCCCGCGTACAGGAAAAACAGCACCAAAATGCAGGTAATGATCTTCGCCGCGATTTTTCCTATTGTGCCCGCAAGCGCGTCGTAAAAGGTGCGGTTCTTGCTTGCGAACAAGAGAGCAAGGAATACCGCGCCCGCCTGTAAAAGATAGTTCATGGCGGCGGGTAACAGCAAGTCGTTTTTCGCGTAAAAGGCAAGCTGGGTGGGCATGAGCATGAGCTTGCCCACGGGCGCGATTGCCGCAAGATAGAAATAGATTTGTCTTGCCGAAATTTTATGCATCTTTCATTCTCCTTTTGTTTTTGCTCTTTAACGTTTTCGGTCTGGTTTTCAGCGAGCCCATGTTGTACTTCACGAGCGAGTCGCGCATGTCGTGCGGGATCACGGGCGAGAACGGAGCCATCAAAGGCGTGCCGAAGCTTTCCGCGGTCACGAGATAGAAGAGCAAAAACGCCGAAAGGAGCAGAATGCCGTAAGTGCCTACGCTACCCGCCGCAAGCAGCATTGCAAGCCGCACGACGGAAGTCTGTTCGATAAGGTTGGGAACGGCATACAGTCCGATTCCGCTGAACGCGATAATGATGATGGCGGGCGTGGAAACGAACCCCGCGTTTACCGCTGTCTCGCCTAAAACGAGCGCGCCCACGACGGAGAGCGCCATGCCCACGTACTTGGGCATTCGGATACTCGCTTCGTTGAGCACTTCAAGTACAAGCAGAACGAGCAACATTTCGAGCGAGGGCGATAGAGGAATATCGCGGATACTTCCCGATATCGTCTGCAACAGCTTTATGGGAAAGAGCTGTAATTTAAACAGCTGCGCCGCAATGTAGAACGCGGGCAGGTAAATGGCGACGAGCAGGGCGAAAATTCGCAAAAGGCGGGTAAACGTGGCGCGCGCCGCGGGCACGAAATAGTCCTCGCTCGCCTGAAAGTCTTCTACCAAAAGATAGGGCACGGTAAGCGCAATGGGCGAGCCGTCCACCAAAATGCCCACGCGTCCTTCGGCGATTTTCGCGCAGAAGATGTCGGGCTTTTCCGTCGTGCCCACCTGCTTGGCAAGCGAATAATTCCTATCCTTTAAGAAGTGTACGAGATAGGAAGAATCCGCGACGATGTCCATTTCAATGGCTTGCAGTTTTTCTTTTACCGCGTCCACCGTTGCCTGCGGGGTGATGCCTTCCAAAAAGCAAACCGCAACGTAGGTGTCGGACTGCTTCCCCACTTGCAGCATTTCCATGCGCAGGGCGGGGTTTTTCAGGCGGCGGCGAATGAGCGAAGTGTTAATTTTAATGTCTTCGATAAAGCCTTCGCGCGGACCTTTAATGGTCACGTCGGTAGGGGGTTCGGAAATCGCGCGCACGAACACTTTTTTCGTGCCCACGATAATGCCTTCGTCCGCGCCCTCCCACAGGAGGACGGGGTTCCCCGCCAAAATTTCCGTGCACAATTTGTCGTAAGTTTTTTCGTTTCTCAGTTCGGGCGAAGTGAGTTGTTTCCCGATATCTTCCGCCTTAGGTTTCCCCGTGTAATGCAGAAGCGGGCGAACGACCTGTTCTCCCAAAAGTTCCTTGTCGGTAACGGGGTCGGCAAAAATCACCGTGAAAGGCAATTTTTCCTCGCTCACAAAAGAAAAGGTTAAAATGTCCTCTGCGGGCAACATTTCCTTTAACCGAGCGATATCCGTTTCGAGTTTTCCGCTGATTGTTTTCATACAAAGAGTATGAAGCGGCAGGAAATTTTTATGCGAAAAAACCCCCTCGGGTTTGCCCGAGGGGGATAAGACGGTTTAACGATAAATTGTAAGAAACTTGGAAATGAGGTCGGCACGAAGCGCAAGCTCGGCTTCCGTGCAGCCGGCGTCCGCATAGCGGCGAAGCACTTCCGTGATATACGGAATGAGTTCCTCGGCGGATTTTTCCCCGCAGTGCGCAGTCAATTCTTCCGCCGCTTTTTTGCGGTCGGCTTCGGGAACGAGCTCCTTTAAAAGCTCGCCCACGGGGGGTATGTCCGCGTTCGTCTTCGTGCCACGCACGAATTGCTCGTACACCAAATAGTACAGCGTCGCCGCACACCCGCACGCAAAGCCGTTCTCCAAAGTCAAAGCAAGCTCGTCGGTAAAGGGCGCGACGCTCAGCGTCACAATGGCGCGGAAAGCGGCGTATACAATCACGCCCACCGCAAAGGGGAGAAATACGTAAGCCTTGTTCGGCAGGCTTTTTAAAACCGTCTTTTTAAGTAGGGAGGTAATCGCGCTCACCCCCAACGACAAAAGCAACACGTCCGCGCCGAACACACGGAACGCGCTCAGGTATTGTAATATCGTCATAATCACCTCGCAATACCCGTCGCACTTTTATTATAACACGGGGTTTCTTGCTTTGAATGGGGTTGTGACAAACAATTTTTTCGTTGTGCAAAATATTGACAATTTAGCGGCAATGGGATATAATGAAACAAAGCAAAGGAGAATATTATGGACGACTGCATTTTTTGTAAAATAATCGCGGGAGAAATTCCCTCGAAGAGAGTATATGAAGACGACGAGCTTGTTATTTTTCAAGACATCGAGCCCAAGGCACCCGTGCATTTATTGTGCGTGCCCAAGGAGCACTTCGCTTATTTGAGCGATTTGGACGAAGAGCGCGCCGCGCTCGTCGGGCGCATCTTACGAAAGATCGGGCGCTTCTACAAAGAGTTCGGTTTGGAAGAGGGCTACCGCGTCATCATCAATCAGGGCGAAAACGGCGGGCAGACCGTTCCGCATTTACATATCCACCTGTTGGGCGGCGAGCCTTTGAATTGGTAATTTCTCTGCCGCGCGTATAAAACAATAAAAGAGTGTCAACAATCCTTCCGTATTGCGGGAGGATTTTTTTATGCGGAAATTAAAACGAATGCTAATATCCATTGCGCTTGTCTTGCTCGCGGGAGCGTGCGGGGTGTTTGCGCTACTTCTGCACCATTCTCCCGTATTCGAAAAGGGCGAGCGGTACGAGCTGTATTACGGAAGTTCCTCTTCGCGCATGACGGTGGGTGCGAACCCGATCAAGGACAAGTTGCTTTCGGGCAAGGTGACGGGCGAAAGCGTGCGTCTTTCCGGCGACAGACGCGAGGAGTTGCAAACCCGCTATCAAGCAGAATTGCTGTTTGTGGAAGAAGCCTGCGGCGTCGTCAATTACTACTACTATTCGCCCGTGCTCGGCGGCGGGGTAAGGCTCGGGGAATACGCCGTAAACCTGCATATCGCGGTGAGCGCAGAGCAGACGGCGGCGGGCACGCCCCTTATCTTCGGAGGATTTTAAAAAAATATTTGCGGGAATGTATAAAAGCGGAAAAAGGTGTTAATAAACAAATCGCTTAGCGGAAAAAAGGTTGCAACCCGCACTGCTACATAGAAAATTTATCGGAGGATTTTTTATTATGAAAGAGGCAAAGGCAAAGAGTAAAAAGAGATTGCTTTACTACGTGATTCTCGGTATCAGCGTACTTCTCATCGCGGCGGCTACCGTGCTCACGGTGTACTTCGTGTCCGGTCGTTCGGACAGCTTGATCGACAATCCGTCGATCGATAACCCTAACGACAACAACCCGGTTAACCCCGACGACAACAAGCCCGGCAATCCCGACGACAACAAGCCGAACGACAACCCCGTAGGCGGCGGCGACGTGACCGAACCCAAGTACGTTGCTCCCCTTGCAAGCGTGAAGTATTCGCTTCCCTATAACGAGATTTACAGCAACCAAACGGTGGGCTGGTACTACCGCCATCAGGCGCTCGATTTCGCGGCTGAAGTCGGTACGGAAGTGTACGCAATGGCGGACGGCGAAGTGGAAACGGTGAGCTACAACGATAAGACGGGCAACTATA
>CAMWUS010000066.1 GCA_947177495.1 uncultured Clostridia bacterium | reverse complement strand
TCTCACGGACTTCCCACGGACTTCTTGCAGAATTCCATCAAGCCCCCAAAGACTTCCCACGGATCTCCTACGGACCTCTTTCGGACTTCCTGCCGTGGAATTGTTTCTTGACAAGCTCGCTTTAAAATAACCGTTCGTTTTAATTTGAATAAGGTAAACGGACACAAAAAAGGGATAGCCGTAGGCTATCCCTCTAAATATAATGGCGCAAGCTAATTATTACATAATTTCAATAGGCGCAAATACATTGTTAAGTGTTTAACTAATATCATTCATGAATTGGAATTCGGCGATATAAAGGAAGAAATCGGATTTGTAAATCGCCCCCACCACGCCGCTGCTACTAATAAAGTCGTTAAGTGCCGTTACGTTCAAACCGTTGCCAATCCAATAGCAAATGGACATAATGAGGATTATGACAAAGAACGCTTCGATGAGCCCGAACAATCCGCCCGCAAAGCGGTTGATGACTTCGAAGGGCTTAATGCTCTCGGCAAGCGCGGTTCCTACCTTTCCCAATAGCCAAGCGGCGAGTTTGGTGAGTACGGCGAGGAGAATAAAGCAGATGACGTAAGAGATCCAGCCCGCTACCTTCATGCTGAGCGCGCCGCTTGCCATGAGCGAGGTAAACCCGAACCATTCCTCGAATTTGGCGCTGAGCGCATTTGCGAAGGTAAACGCCACAATCCCCGCGAAAACGACTCCCGCGATTTTACAAACGCTCTTTATGAATCCCGCCCTTGCGCCTAAGAAAATGCCAAAAAGGAGGATGATGAAAAATATTACGTCGAGTATCCAGGACATAAGCTCCTCTGAAAGAACGCCACCGCGCCGACTTTTTCTTTATTATCCCATTCTTCGGAAAAAAAGTCAACCCATTCCGATCGATTCCGTTTAAAAAAACGCAACGCGGGGAATAATTGAAAGGAAATTCACCTTTACGGAGTTTAATTATGGAGTACAGTTTTCATTTTTATAATTCAATGGCGGAAACAGGGCTCATGCTTGCGTTAGAAAAGACCTTGGGCAAGCTGCAAGCCCCGCCCGTCATTTTGTGCATCGGGAGCGACCTTGCCGTAGGCGACTCGTTAGGACCCGTTACGGGCACGCTGCTGCGGCGGCACGGCTCCGATTGCGGATTTATCTACGGCACGCTGCAAAGCCCCGTTACGGCGAAAGAAGTGAAGTACGTAAACGCATTCCTGCGCAAAACGCACCCGAACAGCAAGATTATCGCCGTAGACGCGGCGGTAGGTGAGGAATCGGAAGTGGGGCTGATAAAAGTGATAAGCGGCGCGCTGCGCCCCGGCTCGGGCGCAAACAAGCGGTTGGGCAAAGTAGGGGACGTTTCCATTCTCGGCATTGTGGCGCGCAAGTCTGCGTTCTCCTACTCGCTTTTAAACCTCACGCGGCTGAATATGGTGTATTCCATGGCAGAAACGGTAGCGGGGGCGCTGTACTCCCTCTCGCTCAGAAACAACGAAGCAAAGAGAGCGTGATTTTTTCACAATAAAATTTTCGTTGCGTTGTTAAACTGTTTGACTTTCACAAAAAACATGGTTTAAAAAAATTGTGTCCCTCTTTTATTGACGAACGGGAAAATAAGTAATAGAATGAAAGAAAAAAGAAAAAAGGAGTGGGCAAAATGGTTAAAACGACCAAAACGAAGACTTACGATACCGAAAAGGCTACCGTAGCGAAAAAGGTTACTTGCGGACAGTACGGCGATCCCGCGGGCTACGAGACGACGATGTACGTAACTGCGGAAGGCGATTATTTCCTTTACACGAACGGCGGAGAAGCTTCTCCCTTCAAGGAAGAGAAAATCACCGCGTACACCAAAGCGAACGCCAAAAAGTGGTTGGACGAGAACTAATCTTTATTTGCATGAAAAAGCCTGCACGAAACGTGCAGGCTTTTTTTACTCTTTGTTTTCGTCGTCCGGCGTTTGAGGGGGTTCCTTGTTTTCCTCGTCGGGGGTTTGTGCCGACTGTTTGTCTTTCTCCATCTCTTGAATCGCAGCCCATAGCTTTTCCCAAGCTCTTTGTTGCGCTTCGCGGTTGCTCTCTCGAATAATGGTCCTTATTTTATTTTTTGTCGACATGAATTTCCAACGTAACGACTTCCTGTTAATCGGTTTGCGTTCTTTGGGTTCTTTTCTCTTCATAAAAAGATGCCGCTCCTTGTGAGAACGGCACCGTAGAATATACCGTTCATCGTAGTCGCCAAACCACATACACACGCTTTACCTTCGAGAAGCATAGTAAACGATTACTGAGCATAGTTCTACCAAAAGAACTTGCCCTCAAAGGTAAAAATTATTCGTATGTATGTGTTTTGGCTGTTTTATTGTAGCAAATTTTTATAGGAAAGTCAATAAAAAATAACGCCCCGCCCGTCATTCTGAACCCCTTCATGGGGTGAAGAATCCCATGGGTCGTTGTGGCAGTCGGACTTCGTTTTGTGGGACCCTTCACATTCGTTACTCCGCCTACGGCTAGTGCCGCCTTAGACAACGAATACGCGCGGCGGGACAGGGTGACGGGGGTGGGGGAAAGCAATAAAAAAATCCACGCTTGAAGCGTGGATTATCTTTATTAAAAATTATTCTTCGTCGTCGGATTTGCCGAGGTAGGTTCCGAAGAATCCGCTGAACCCGCCTTTCTTATATCCGCTTCCCGAACCCTCGCGGTGCAGGCTCGTTCCCGACGATTCGGGCGTGCCCTCTGCGGGGAGCTCGCGCTTGGGATAGGGCTTCTTGTCGCCGTACTTTCTGTCACGGTCTCTGCCGCCTTTTTTATAGCCGCCCTGTCTGCCGCCGCGGTCGTTTCTGTCGTACCGTTTGCCGCCGTTTCTCGCGTTCTTAGGGATAATCACAACAAAGCGCATGGGTTCTTTGCCCTCGCTCGCCGTGGTTACTTCCTCGCTGTCGGCAAGCGCCGCATGGATAATTCTGCGCTCGTAGGGGTTCATGGGCTCCAAACGCATTCTCTTGCCAAGGCGTACCGCTTTCGCCGCAAGCTTTTCCGCAACGTGTTTAAGCGTCTCCTCGCGCTCCTCGCGGTAATTGCCGCAATCCACGACTACGCGCTTGTAATCGCGTCTGCCGGTGTTTGCAACGGCGCTCGCAAGCGTTTGCACGGCATCGATAAACTCGCCTCTTCTGCCGATGACCTTACGCGCCGATTCCGCCGTAAGTTCGATGATAATTCTTTCGTCTTCGCTCGTGAGCGTGGGCTGAGCTTCCACACCGAGAATGGGGAACAACCCCTCCAAAAATTTCACGGCGCGCTGTCCGTCCGTCAAATTCTCTTTCACCGTGAGCGTTACTCTTGCGGGCACGGAACCGAACAACTTCTTTTTTCCCTCGTCCAAAACGACGACTTCCACGTCCTCGCGCGCTACGCCGAGCTCTTTCAGCCCGATCTCAACGGCCTCTTCCACAGTCTTGCCGCTGTACTCCTTGTTTGCCATTTCACTTTCCTCTATCTTATTTTTTCTTGGACTTCTTGTCCTTTTTGTCGTTATTATCCTGCTTCTGCCAAGGCAGTCTGCGGGTATATTTCTCTTTGAGCTCTTCCTCTTCTTTCTTCTTGAACACGCGCCCGAGAATCAAGTTGGAAATTAACATAACGATAATGGAGATGACACTGCTCATCGTCATGTAGATGGAGAACGCCGCACTGTAAAAGAATGCGAACACACCGTAAATCATCGGCATGATAATCAGCATCATTTTCTGCGTACGCGCGCCCGAGCCGTCTACCGTCTGATATTTGTTGGTTTCTTTCTGGCTCTTCATGGAGAGGAACTGCGAAAGCACCATAAAGCCGATAGACAATATAATCAAAATGAAATATCCGTTGGGCGTGGACGTCTCTTCGGACAGCTCGGATACGAGGTTATCGTACCGCGTTTCGTCGAACACCGCGGTGAGCTCCGTCTTCGTTCCGTCCGCCAAAACGACGTCTTTATCGCCGAACGATTTTTTAAACCCGCTGTAATCCTTAATGGGGTGTTCGTAGGAAACGTCGGGATACCAAACGTTTTTCACCCACAAGAATCCCGCGTTGTTCTCTTCGTACCAATCCTTTGCCGCCGTCGCGCCGATTTTTACGGCGTATTTCTTGCAGGCGGTTTCCTTGTCGAGACTCGCGCCGCTCTCCTGCGCCGCCGCCAATGCTTCGGTCACATACTCCGCCGCCGTTTTGTCGTCAACGATCTTTTCGTCGAACGCAAGCAGCTTGTCCATGTCGAGCTTGTATTCCTTGCGGATGCTCGCCGCGTCCATGGAATAATAGTAATAAATGAATTTATCCGCTTTGTCGGAAGTTACCTGCATGATTTTCGTGCCGTTGACTTCCGTCATTTGATAGGTAATGCCTTTTTCCTCATCTACGATGGGGTGTTCGGTGTCCCAAGCAATCGTCAGTTCGTCATCGTCTACGCCGTCTGCGGGAAGGCGGTAATCCAACCCTTCCACAATATACGAATTGAGCGCGGAATTGTACGCTTCCGACATTCTTACGTACATGTTGAGGTTCGCGTACGAGGAATAGGTACGGAATCCTTGGAATGCGACGATGATGATGACAAGCGAGATGATCATAGGCAAGCACGCGCCGAGCATACTGTACCCGTTCTTTTTGTACAGCTCCATCATCTTTTGGCTGTACATGTTTTTATCGTTCGCGTACTGTTTTTGCAGCTTTTCAAGCTCGGGCTGCATTTTGCGCATGATGAGCGTCTGCTTGCGCATTTTTACCCGTTGGTAAATATCGAAGGGGAGGGTGATCGCCTTTAACACAATGGTAAACACGATGATGCCGAGACCGATAATTCCCACGCCCTCGATAATCACCCTTGCGAAATGACCGAGCCAATCGAGCCCGACCGAATACCCCTGCTCCAACAGGGAAAAATCTAAAATTGTATTGAGTAATGTCGTCATTTCCTTCCCCGTATTAAACAAGCCATTTCTTCTTCCAAAAAACTTCGGGCGCGGGATCTATCCCGCCCTTGGAAAGAGGATTACACCGCAATATCCGCCATATCCCCATTGAAATCCCGATAAGCACGCCCCAATTGTTGATACAACGCTTTGTGTATTCCGAACAGGTGGGGGAATAGAGACAGGTATGGCGGGAGAGATGTTTTTGATAAAAGCAAATCAGCCGAATACAAAACGCCCGCAAAAACGGTTTAAACACCGTCTTTCTTAGGTATTTCGCATTCTGCCGTATGAGTTGTCGGGTGTTGATGTTCAATCAGACGTTCCCTTTCTAGTATTTTTCCGACGTCTTGCGCAAAGCGCGCAAACGAATAGCTTTCCATTACCTTAGGAATGAGAAGAAAGGCGCAGGGATTTTTCAGCTTGTCCGCGTGCAAACGGAACGCTTCGCGCAAAATACGTTTAATATAATTGCGCTGCGTGCTTTTGCCGTACTTTTTCCCCACGCAAACAGCCATGCGCGTTTCCTGCGCGGGAAGATAAATGGCGGTAAGCGAACCCGAATAGGCTCGCTTTCCGTTTTTTAAAATGCCGTTAATCTCTTTCTTTTTCTTGATCCGCAGGTAATTCATGCGTTTTTACGCGGAAATATGCTTTCTACCCTTGTTTCTTCTTCTCTGAAGGGTGTTTCTGCCGCCCTTGGTAGCCATTCTCTTGCGGAAGCCGTGTACTTTGCTTCTCTGTCTCTTTTTCGGCTGATAGGTTCTTTTCATAATAGTTCTCCAAATAAATTTTTCGTTTCTTTTCGATTATAATGATTTTGCGCTGCGCCGTCAAGCAATTATGAGGCGTTTCTTACGGGTAAGATGAGATATAAGCTCTCTTTTCCCGTATTATTTTGCAGAATAAAGGGGGAAATGGCGCCGTTGAAGGAAATTACGATTTCCTCTTCGTCGAGTGCGCGCAACGCGTCGAGCAGGAATTTCGCGTTCATGGAAATTTTCAAATCGACGCCGTCGGTATCCGCCGCCACTTTCTCCGCAACGTTACCGATTTCGGAAGCGGACGAAACGTTCACTTCGCCGTGCTCCACGTCGAAGGTGATGAGGTTATTTTTATCTCCCCGAATGAGGATCGCCGCGCGCTCCACGCTCGCCGTAAGCTCCTGACGGTTAAACTTCACGGTGGTGGAGAATTTCGCGGGAATTACGTTTTCCTTTTTAATAAAGTCGCCCTGATAGAGGCGGGAAACGATCACCGTTCCCTCGTTGCTCATCATCAGCATGCCGCCCTGCGTGTAAACGGTAACGTCCTTGTCGTCCTCGTTAAGCAGTTTGGAAATTTCGCCCAAAGTACGGGCGGGGCAGACGATGGAGCGTTCGCCGCTCTTGGAGATAATCTCCGCACCCGACACGGCAAGACGGTAACCGTCGAGCGCCGTCACTTCGAGCTTGTCCTTAAAGTCGAGCAGGCACCCCTTTAAAACGGGGCGGGCGTCGTCCTGTGCGCAACAGAACACCGTGTCCGCAATCACCTTTTTAAGAGCGCCCTGTTTGAGCACGATATAGTTTTCCCCGATTTCGAGGTAGATTTTGGGGAATTCGTCGGCGTCGATGGTCGGCATCGGCGTGCCGCGGTCGCGATAACGGATATCCATTCCCTTGTCCGTCGTGGAAATGCACACCTCTTCGCCCGCAAGCTTGGAGACGAAATCCGAAAAGAGTTTGCCGGGCACGCAAATTTCCCCGCTCTCGAACACTTCCGCTTTTACCTTTTTCTGAATGGAAAGCTCGCCGTCGGTCGCAAACAAAGTGATTTCCTCTCTGTCCGCTCCGATTTTAATACATTCCATTACGGGTGCGGTGGTTCTCACGGCGCAAGCCTTGCTTACCTTCATCACTGCTTCCGATAGGGATAACCCATCGCATACGAATTTCATGTTTTTGTCCTCCTGATGCTTGTATTATAAAAAGAAATATATAATTGTAATATTAATAGTAGCGTGGAATTGTGGATAACTTCTCTGCGCCACAAAAAAATCGCATAAAACTACCTATATTATAAACGGAAACGCGAAAAATTTCAAGCAATTTGCCGCCTTTTTGCAAAAGAAACGCATATTTTCATCAAACCGCCGACGGTGGATATTTTGTGGACAAGCTCGAAGTTTTCCACATCCCGTTTTCGGCAAAATGGGAAGCGGTATTTTCGGCGGGAACGCGTTTTGCGAAAAACAGGCGGAATTCCACAAATTATTCCACAGTGTGGAATTTTTTTCGCACTTATTCCACAAAGCGTTGTAAAAAAGAGAAATTCGTGTTATAATCGTGCTATGAACGCACCCGATTTTGAACGCGTCGAAACGCTTTATCAGAAAAACAAAGAGAAATTCAACGCCTTTTATCATTTGCTGCTCGAATACAACGCGCGGTATAATTTGACCGCGATTACGCAGGAAAAGGACGTTTTATACAAACATTTCTACGATTCTCTCGCGGGAGAGGCGTATAT
>CAMWUS010000065.1 GCA_947177495.1 uncultured Clostridia bacterium | reverse complement strand
ATGGTTGGATTTGCACTTGGTGAGCTGTTCGAGCTTGGTAAACAGCGTTAAGCAGAGCATGAGCACGAGGAAAGTAAACAACGCAGCCGTGTAAAGCCCCAAGCCCAAAAGGACGGAAATGATAGAAGCCGTCCAAAGCCCTACCGAAGTGGTAAGCCCCTTTAATTGATTTTTGGAGCTGAACAAAATGGTATTCGTGCTGATGACCGCAATACCGATTACCGTTGCCGCCGACAAAACGGGAAAAGCAACGCCGGATGTCCCAATCAAAAACGTATCGGCAATCGCCATGGCGGTAGACGCAAGCGATACGACGATAAACGTTCTAAGCCCCGCCGCATGGCGGTTCTTTGCACGCTCGCACCCAAGCACGGTTGCAAAAATTACCGACAGCACGATTTTAAATGCAACCGAGCCGATATTTACTCCCTTAGACCATTCCCCCAATAAGTCCGCAAAAAAATCACTCATACCTTACCTCCTGTTTCTGAATTTCCGTCTATTGTAATCGGAAATTGTATCTTCATCCGTTTCATCTTGGTAGGCGTCATCCGCCGCCTCCATAAACGCTTCCTCTTCTTCCGAGCGGGCGTATCGCTTCTTTTCGATTTCGCTCTGTATCTGCAACAGCCTCGCTTCCAGCGTTTCCACTTCGCTCGGCGGCTCCTCTACTATCGTCTCTTCCGCGCCTTCGGGAGCTGTCTCCGCTTTCGGTCCGTACGAGCCGGAAAGATAGAGCGAAAGTTTTGCGCAAGCGGGACCGATCAGCTCGTATAAAATACTCGACGACAAAATGACCGTTTGCAACATACTGCCCATACTTCCCGCATCCCCTGGAGCTCCGCTAAAAAACCGTGCAGCCAATGCCGCAAGACCAATGGAAACGCCCGCCTGCGGAATGAGTGCAAGCCCCAAAAAGTTTCTAACCTTAGGCGGCTTTTTTACAACAAGGCAACCGACGAACGCACCTGCATATTTGCCTACGATGCGCACGATAAAGTACAATGCGCCGATTGCGAGCAGAGGTATCCCTCCAATGCCCGTACCAAAATCGAACAACACGTCCAAACGGAAGCTCAAGCCCGAACGGACGAAGAACAGCAATAGGATAGGCGGCGAGAAATAGTTGAGCTGTTTAAACAGCTTTTCATCACCCGAAACATTGATATATACCGTTCCCATTGCCATACAGCCGAGCAGGGGTGATACTTCAAGTGCCGCTCCAATTCCACAAATGGCGAAAATGAGCGCGACGGAAACAATCAAGCGGTTATCCGTCGAACGCTTCTTCATTAAAAATTTCAGCAGGAAGCCGAACAGTATCCCCACGCCCACAAGCAGGATATTGTACGCGATCGGCAGTAATATATCCCCCGCCGAGAGGTCTCCGCCCATGGAAGCGAGCGCAACCGACAGCGCCACCGAGAACGCGACCAAACTCACCACGTCGTCGAGCGCGACAACCGAAAGCAGCGTATCAACAAAATCGCCCTTTGAGCGTGTCTGACGAATAGTCATCATAGTCGAGGCGGGCGCGGTTGCCGAAGCAAGCGCGGCGAGCACGAGCGAAAAGGCGAAGTTCAAGCGCAAAATAAAATACGTTAAAATGAAAACAACGACGGACGCGACAAGCGCTTCAAACAGCGTGATGACCGCCACCTTTGCACCGTTCTTTTTGAGCAGGGAAAATTTAAAGAATTCCCCCACGCCGAACGCGATAAAGGCAAGCGCGATGTCCGAAATGAAATCCATCCCCTCGATGACGGGTACGGGGATAAAGTCGAGACAGTACGGACCTATCACGATTCCCGCCAATATATATGCCGTTACGTTCGGCAATTTTAATAGCTTGGTAATGCGGGTGAATAAAAACCCGACAAGGAGCATGAGCGCCACAGAAATGATGATTACGGGAACACTCCCTGCACCTCCAAGCGATTCGTATAACTTATTTAACATGATACCACCGCAAACCCGTTTGCGTTTATAATATGCGAAAACCACGCAATGCAATACGCCGATTGTCTTAGTATTATAATACGAATTTATGTGATTGTCAATATCAAATAATAAATTTGCAATAAATTGAATAGTCCATAATGACCAATCACAAACAAGAGCAAGCAAAAACCACCCGCCATGCGGGTGGTTTTATCGATTTTTTATAATTATTTTTTTTCTTCGTCTTTGGAGTTAGAGGAAGAAATTGCCGCTTCCGCATGAACGGGAACAAGCTTTTGATTCCCCTTCTGCTCTTTGGTTTTCTCCTCTTCCTTCGCCTTTGCAACTTTCTGCTTATGACGGTCGATGCAGAAGAACACGAGCGTGGCAACACAGAACGCGCCCACAAACCCGACTGCCGCCAACATAATCATGTTCGAACCGCCCGAAACGGAAACCGCTTCCTGCTCGGCGATGATTTCCGATTCTTCCGCAAACAACGCCACGATAACTTTCTTGCAGGCGTTTGTTTGCTCTTCCATCACTTTGTAAAGCTTATTGAGATTGGCTTTAAATTCCGCATCGTCTTTGAATACGACCTCACCCTTCGTAACTACGCCGTTCTCGTATTTCCAACCGATGGATTCGCACAACAGTTTCGTCTCCGTTTCGATTTCGGCGTTGCGCATTGTAAGCGTGGTGATTTGCGTATTGAAAGGCTGAAATGCTTCGGAACCGAAATCCAACCTGCCGTCGGATAAAAGAATGATATTCTTGATTTCTTTTTCAAGCATATCAATTTGCAGCGTGTTTTTCTCTTTTTCGAGACGCATTTCTTCAACTTGCGCGTTGACCGCATTTTCGCTCGCAATTTTGTCCGCAGTCGTCTCCGAAAGGCGATAGCGGTTATTGGAGAGTTCTCTTTCCAGCGTGGAAAGATGCAAAGCTTCCGCGTTACCGCCGTCGAGTGCAACCGAGCACTCGGCACGGAAGAGGGAAAGACTCTTGGAGGTTCCCGCATTGTCGTTGTAAATAAATCTGCCGAAATCCTCGTACTTATCGTACATCTTCAACAAATAAGTTTGCTGAGCTTTTAAAACTTCGATTCTCGCAGTATAATCGTTCAAGCTGTTAAAGGTTGCAAGCGTGGAGCCGAAATCCATGTCCGAAACCATCGCCGTCACTTTTCCAAGCGAATTTTGGAACACGTCACGCAAGAAGGAAGCCGCCTGTTCGCTGTCTTTGAAATAGGAACCCCTCACCCGAACGGTATAAATACCCAAATCTCTTTCGAATTCACCCTCGCCGCGCGAAGCCTGCGCAATGCTAATAGCACGGCTTGCAGTCATCCTCGCCGTATCGATGTTAGAATATTCGGCTTTAGACTTTTTTACCGCGTCGAGATTTTCTGCATAAATCATCGATTCGTAACGGAAATCGGTCACGCCGTCGGGATATTTCAAATCCTCGTCGCCGGGATATTCGAGCATGAACGTCATTTCATATATCTGTTTCCTAGGATTTATCGCAAATTGTACGACCAAACCTACGATTAACGCAACGGCAATGGAAATCGCCAAAATCCACACGATGCGTTTGCCGATGACGCGAAGAATATCCGAAAACGTAATTCCGCCCTCTCTCTCGTCTTCCATATACACTCCTCCGTGAAAAACTCGTTTATACTCAGTATAAGATAGCTACGGGACAATTATACTATATCGCATTTAGAATGTCAAACCTATGTTGCGTAGTTTCACCTTATTTTCCGACATTTTCGCGCTATTTACACGAAAAAAACGGCCATAAAGCCGTTTTTTATTCTCTTTATTATAATAATTTGCGCGGAACAAAACCGCGCTTTTGCGGTAGCGCCCCCAATTTGCCGCACACCTGCGGTTTACTGACTTAAAGTGCATCAAGTTCAACGCTCCTGCAACCATATTGAAAGAACAGGGTTACAAGCTCACGGAATTTTTCGGTTACGAAAAATTCGTGAACTGTTTTACGACTGTCCCGTCGAAACGATTTCCTCTTCGTCTGCATGCGCGGCATCGGGTAAAATCATACAATAGCGCGCGTTATGCGCGTAGTCGGTATCCGTCTGTCCGTGGTTCTGGTTGTATTGCTGATGCTTATTTTTCTTTTTCGCCATAATTCCCTCCCAAAGCAGTTTGTGAAGGAATACAGGAATTATCCGTTACGCCCGTATTTGTTTGAGTGACTTGGAAAATTTATCGGCGCTCTGATCGACCATCTGTTTTTCGGCGGGTTTCGTCTCGTAGTACCCGCGCGCCAACATCGCCTCGTAGACGGAGAACTGCGTGTCGGCGTGCGCCGTGTAGTGCTTCATAATTTCTTTACGGAAAGGTTTACAACTCCCCTCCGTGAGCGCGACGTTATAATAGCTCATGAGGAGTTTTTCCGCATCGAGCATGTCCTGCAAGGCGTCCTTTTCGGACAAAGTCACTTCCATTTTCGTTTTCATTGTTTCCCTCCCAACAGTGCGTAAAGTGCGGCAAAACGCTCCGCGTGTGCACTCGCGATATTCTCCATTTCCCGTGCAAGAGCCGTATCGGTGAGAGTGTTCGCATAAACCCTCGCCTTTTTGCACGCGATCTCCTCTCCCGTAAGCAAGTGAGTGAGAACGTCTACGTCTTTCATCGTCAAATTGTTCATAAGAAACCTCCCGTCGATTTATTGACAGGAGGCAATATTTTTATACCTAAATGCGCTTGGCTTATAAGCTACTCATCTCTTTGTCACGCTGCGGCAACCCTCAGTCATTTACGGGGTTGTAAACTCCTTCGGGTTTTCCTACTTCGTGCGACCGCTTTGCGGGCGGGCGCGCTCCGCGACCTGCTTGCTTCTAAGCCAAGGAGAAATCTTATTTATCGTTAACAGCGCTCGGGCATATCTCTTTTAAAGTACACGCGGAGCAATCGGGGCGTTGGGAATGGCACACCTTGCGCCCGTGCCAAATGAGCCAATGATGTGCGGCAGACCAATTTTCTTTGGGTATCGCCTGCATCAGCCCTTTTTCCACTTCGGCGGGCGTCTTTCCCGGAGCGAGTCCCAAACGGTTGGAAACACGGAACACGTGCGTATCCACCGCAATCGCATCGCCGTCGAACGCAACGGAATACACAACGTTCGCCGTCTTTCTCCCCACGCCCGCAAGCGTTTGAAGCTCCTCCTGCGTGGCGGGCACCTCTCCGCCGAAACGCTCCAAAATATCCTGCGAGGCGGATAAAATGTGCTTCGCCTTGTTGCGGTAAAAACCGCAGGAGAAAATTCTCTTTTCGAGTTCTTCCTGCGTAAGCGTCAACATTTTTTCGGGTGTGTTGTATTTTTTGAACAGCTCCGCCGTCACTTTGTTTACGCGTTCGTCCGTGCATTGCGCCGACAAAATAACGGCAACGAGAAGCTCGTAAGGCGAACTATATAAAAGCGCGGGACGCGAGCCGTAATACAACCGTTCCAATTCCTTTAAAATTTCTACTTTGGTATTCATAGCCGTATTATACCAAACCCGCCCCTTGAATGCAAGCGGATTTTAACTGCGTAAATTCAAAAATCCCGCAAAGGAGGAATAAGGGCGTGCGGATAGCACCGCCTTTGCGCGGGGGAAGAAACGCGCGTCGAACTTCGCGGAAATGCCGCACCCCACGCCCGCGTCTTTGGGGGTGGAAACCGCCTGTGCGGGAACGCCCGCATGCGAAAGACGCGAAATAAAATCCAGCGTCTGCGCGCGGGACTTGAACACTGCCAATATTGTCATGATTGTTTTCCTGCCTTCGTATAATAGAGTATCGTTTTTTATCGGAGTGAAAGTGAATATGATTTATCTAGATCATGCCGCCACGGGCGGCTGCAAACCCTATGCGGTGCAAAACGCCGTACTTGCCGCCATGAAAGGCTGCGCCAACCCCGGAAGAAGCGGACACAAGCTCTCCGTGGCTCTTGCGGAACGGGTGCTCGCCTGCCGCAACCTCCTCTCCGACCTCTTCGACGGTTACGGTTACGAGCGCGTCGTATTTACTAAAAACTGCACGGAAGCGCTGAACATTGCGATTATGGGCACATTAAAGGCGGGCGACCACGTAGTAACCACCTGTTTGGAACACAACTCCGTTCTGCGCCCCTTGGAAGCCATGAAGGCGTGCGGCGTGGAATACTCCGTAGCGCCCTTGACGGACGGCAAGCTTGCGCCCGCTACCATCGCCTCGCTCGTGCGCCCGAACACCCGCGTATGCTGTGTGACGACCGCATCCAACGTGACGGGAGAAACGCCCAACTTAAAAGAAATCCGCCGCCTCTTGCCCGCAGACGTATTGCTGTTTGCGGACGGCGCGCAGGGTGCGGGACACATTCCCCTGAAAATGAAAAAAATAGGGCTGGACGCCCTTGCTTTGGCGGGGCATAAAGGCATGCACGGCATTCAAGGCGCGGGCGCGCTCCTCTTTTCCGACCGCGTGGATCCCGCCCCTATCCTGTACGGCGGAACGGGAAGCGAGAGCTTCAACCTCGGTATGCCCGAATTTTATCCCGACGCGTTGGAAAGCGGTACCCTTTCCTATCCCGCGATTGCATCTCTGTTCGAGGGCGCGCTCATCGTAAAGGCGGGGCAGAAACAGTTTGCCGATATCCTCATGCGGCTGACGGGCGCGCTGCATACCGCACTCAATGCGCTAAACGGCTACACCGCGTACTTTTCGCCCAACCCTTGCGGAATAACCTGCTTCCGCAAAGTGGGAATGCCCTCCGAGGAGCTTGCGGGAATACTGTCCGAAAAATTCAACATCGCCGTACGCGGCGGACTGCACTGCGCGCCGCTCATTCACAAAGAGCTGGGCTCTTTCCCCGACGGTTTGGTACGCGCCTCTTTCTCGCCCTATCAGTCCATGCGCGAAGTGAACGCACTCGTGGGAGCGCTCAAACGCATTTAAGTCTTTTTGAGTTGCTCCACTAATTTTTGCAGCTTCTTGCGCTTCACGCCGTCGAGCATGGGCGCAAACTGTTTGTAGAAAGCGTCGATCTGCTCGTTGGTAAGCGTGCCGTTGCGCTTTCCTTCCATGGCGCGGGAGAAGATTTCTTTCATCATGTCCCCCTCGCTCTTTCCGTCATATTGTCCTGCAACCGCCTTCGCCTCGCGCATCCAGTCGTCGGCGGTCTTTTTTTGCTTTCCTTTCCCTTCGTAGCTTGCGAAATCTTTCATATACACCTCACATACCCGTAGCGAACCCCGATAGAACACATCTAAGCGCGTCTTATGGACGGTATGGAGCGGCACTCGTTTGCCGTATGTCTCTATACGCCCGCACTCGTGCCATCCCCATGCCGCGCACAATCCATCGCTTAGACGCTTTGCGATTTTACGCGAGAAATTTTACGCTTAGCAAAGGCGAGGACGCGTAGGCGTATCGAAATACGGCAAGCGGGCTCAACGCATGATAAGCCAAAATTTATCCGTAAAATTGTGTTCGCTTGGGGTTTGCTACGGGTACTCCATTCTATGAAGGGAACGGGATTTTTGACAACGGCATACTATGGGCGTATGGAAACGATTTTGCTCTTATTTATGCTTTCCACTCTCGAAAAGGACCCCGCCGCCAAGCAACAGCTCAC
>CAMWUS010000064.1 GCA_947177495.1 uncultured Clostridia bacterium | reverse complement strand
GCTCCCTGAAAGATTCCCACGCCACTTTTTATGCCTTTTTTCGCTAAATTATGAAAAAAATTGCAAAAAAAGCCTAGATTATGTCAGACATAGTATTTCGAAGGATTGACAAATTTTGTCGAATGCTGTATAATATGGTTTGCATAGCCTTATCCAAGGAATTGGGAGGAAGAACATGTCAGAAGAAATCGAGGACAAGCAGTCCGTAAGTTCCGACTTGATTCGCGGACACATCAATACGATTATTCTCCGCGCACTCTACGACGGGGACAAGTACGGTTACGAAATCATCTCCGAAATCGAACGCAAAAGCCACGGGCAGTATTCTTTGAAACAGCCCTCTTTATACAGTGCACTCAAACGCCTTGAGAGCGACGGATACATCACCTCTTATTGGGGCGGTTCGGTGAGCGGCGGCAGAAGAAAGTATTTCTCTTTAACGGACGCAGGAAAGAAGATTTCCGAAATCAATCAATCGGAATGGGAATATTCGAGAACGGTAATCGACAGCTTGATTTCCGATAAAGATTTCGATTTCAGCAACCCTGCCCCCGGGCTTGTGGATATGCGTGTTCTCCGCGATACCACCACTCGCACCCCCACTTCCCGCGAAGAAGAAGCGGAAGCTAAACAGGAGCGGAAAGAGAACGAACGCGAGCTTTCCGAGAAACATGCAGAGCTGAGCGAAAAGCAAACGCAGATAGATGAAGAGCTTGCGAAAATCGCCGAAGAACGCTCCGTATTCGAAGAAAACGCATTCCGTCTCGAAGAAGAACGGCTTGCCTTGCAGGAAGCTTCGGCAAAGCTCGAGCAGGAGCGGAAAAAATACGAAGAGGAAATGGAAGCCCGCAACGACGCTTTCCTACGCGAACGCGAATGGCGGGAACGCGAAATTGCAGAACGCGAGCGCAGACTCGAGCAAGAAAGAGAAAGCTTAAAGGAAAACAAAACGCAAATTTCCGACGAAGAAAAGCTCGCTCTCGAAGAGCGCATTCGTGACCAGGAAAGAGAACTTAACGAGCAACGCGATCGCTACGAGGATGCGTGTGCCCGCTACGAAGAAGAAATAGAAAAATTAAGAACTTCCTATACGGAAGAGCTTGCACGCCGTGAACAGCAGATTCGCGAGGAACAGGAAGAAGCTTTCCGTCAGCGCGAAAAAGAGCTGTTGCACCGCAACTTCATGGATCTCATCAGCACTCCCCCCGCGCAATCGGATAACTCTGCTTACGAGCACGTATCCCCTCCCGTAGGCGATGAACCGCCCGAGGAAGAGTCGATAACCGTTGAAGAGGAAGAGGACGAGACGGATTACCGCCCCGCCGTGCGGAAGATTTTCGCAAACACCATGAAGACGGACGCACCCGCTTCCCCTGCACCTGCCGCTCGGGAATCGCGCGTGACCTCGCTCGACGGTATTGATTTTTACGATTTGGAAGCTTGCGCGGAACGCGACGGCATCCGCATCTATACGGCAGGCGGAAAACCCCGCTCGGTGATAGAAAAGCAATCCAAGAGCATCGTACACAAAGGAAAAGCACTCTTTATCAGTTCGATCTTCTTCTTTGCGTTCTGCGTCATTCTCGGGAGCGTCATCTTGGGAATTTCCGGACAAGTCTCCCTTCCCGTCTACTACCCCTACCTCATTTGGGGAATCGGGCTTGTGGTATTACTGATTGCGGGAATCGCCTTTGCAAACCGCTTCGGCGAACATTCTCTCAGAAGCGTAACACCCGCCATAATCAATGCAATCGTCCTATACGTACTGCTAGTCATTGTTACGTTGATTATCGCGTTAGCCGTGAATATCGACTTTACCGACCGCGACACGCTTGCTACGTTTGTAACGGTACCCGTTATCTTCTTTGTAGGCGTTCTCGTATTCGGAACTGCGTATTACGTTCAGGTTCGTCCCAAGAAATAATTCCATAAAAAAAGGAGCTCTGTTGAGCTCCTTTTTTTATTCACTTTTATAGGTTGCAAGCCATTTAGGTAGCCGAGCGATGAAGTCTGCGTTGTCCGCCGTGCGCCCGAGCATATCGATAACACCCGCCACGTTTTCGGTACGCCGTTTTTCACGCAATTTATATACGCCGTCAAGCTCCTCTTTGCTAAGTAACAACTCTTCCTTACGCGTTCCCGAACGGCGAATATCGATTGCGGGAAATACTCTGCGTTCCGCAAGGTCGCGGGAAAGGAAGATGTCCGCATTGCCCGTGCCCTTGAATTCCTCGTAAATAACGTCGTCCATACGGCTTCCCGTTTCCACCAACGCAGTTGCAAGAATGGTAAGGCTTCCCGCTTCCATGGTATTGCGTGCCGCGCCGAAGAAGCGCTTTGGCTCCGAAAACGCACCGACGTCCAAACCGCCCGTAAGGGTTTTTCCCTTGCCTTCGCTCACCGCGTTGTAAGCACGGGTAAGCTTCGTGAGAGAATCGAGTAAAACGACGACGTCCTGCCCCATCTCAGCAATCCGCTTTGCGTGTTCGATTGCAAGTTCCGCCACGCGGATATGGTGTTCCGCACCCTCGTCGAACGTGGAATACATAATTTCCGCACCCGAAACGCTCGAACGGAAATCCGTCACTTCCTCAGGGCGCTCGTCAATGAGCAGAACGAGCAAATTGATTTCACGGTGATTTTGAGAGATTGCCCGCGCCACGTCCTTTAACAATGTTGTTTTCCCCGCCTTGGGAGGCGCAATGATAAGCGCGCGCTGTCCTTTCCCCAAAGGCGCGAAGAGATCGAGCATGCGCAAAGACAACGTGCTGTCGTCTTTGGAAAGCGCAATTTTTTCATGCGCGTATTGCGCGGTAAGCGCGTCGAAATGAGGACGGCGCTCGTATCTGCCTACGGGAAATCCGTTTACGCTCAGCACCACATCGAGCGCAGGCGAGCCGTTCTTCTGCGCAGGCTGAACGGTGCACGCGACAAAATCGCCCTCACGCAACTTTAACGCGTGAATAGCGGGAGCGGACACGAAAACGTCCTCTCCTGTTGCGGAAGGTTGACAATTTTTTGCTCGTAAAAAGCCGTAGCCGTTAGCGGTGATTTCAAGAATGCCTTTGTAAACGGGAGAGTCGAAAATGCTCGGCTCTTCATCCCCTGATGAAACGGTAAAAAATAGATCTTCTTGCTCCTCTGCGGAGCGGCGGATCCTGTCAAGCTGGTCTAAAATAGCGGGATCGATAAAGTTTTCTTTTGCCGGCGCGCCGCGGTTGGTACGCGGTGCGGGTAGCGACCTGTTCGTATAAATGTCGATGAGCGCTTCGACTAACAAATCCTTATTCAAGGAAGACGCTTTCGATACGCCCGAACTTCTGCCTAATACGCGCAGGCTCATGAGTGACAATGTTTCTAAATAATCCCGATACCGTTGCTCCAATGAGTCGGTTACCTTCATTTCCCCCTCTCCATTATAACTATTTTTGTGCTCTCTTCGGTAATATCGTCGCGGAAAAGCTCCAAAACGTTTCCGTCGAGTTCAACAACTTGCTCCTCTTCCTCCGATTCTTCAAACAAATCGGAAAACTCTCCTACCTTATCGATATCGAGCGTAAGACCTTTCGTCTTATAGTGCATAGGAACCACAATCGACGGCATAATTCTGTCTACGTATTCTTTTGCCTGTTCGGCGTCAATCGTATATGTTCCGCCTACTGGAATGAGCAACACGTGTACGGGAAGCAACATTTCTAACAAAGACGAAGAGCACTCTTCACCAATATCGCCCAAGTGGCAAATTTCTAATCCGTCCATACGGAATTTGAAAATAAGATTTTCCCCGCGTTTCGCACCCTCTACGTCGTCATGGTAACATTTAATCGCGGTAATGCCTACCCCGCCGATATTGTAGTTTCCCTCTTCCTTGATAACAATGGGATTCCCCCCGACCGCCTTGTCGTTATTGTGGTCGTAATGATCGTGACTGATCGTCACTACGTCCGCCGTAACGCTTGGCATATCAAACCCGACGTTACCGTACGGGTCGGTTACGATACTCGTACCCGTGCTTTCCGTAAGAACAAAACACGAGTGTCCAAGGTAACGTATTTTCATTTTTCCTCCGATTTTTTTAAAAATAGCTTTATGTTTTCTCGTTGCGATTTGTCGTCGCCCATGCTTTCGTAATGGTATTCGAATGCTACGTTATAACTATCCTGCATTGCATAGAAATCGGTTACAAGCGGAGTTTCGCCGCTTGTGCCGCCTTCGCTGAGCCGCAAAAAGCCTCCGCTCTTTGAAACACTAAGGCAATAACCGACCTTGCCCGTACGCTTCATAACAAATCCTTGTCCGTCGAACCTAATCTTTACAAGGTCGCCTTGATATTCGTAAAAAAGCTCCGTAGCGCCTCTGTGTAGCGTGGCGCGCGCAACGGGAATGATTGAAATTTGCTCTTCTTCGCTGTGAAAACGCGAAATTACTGTAAGTTCGTAAGCAGACATCTATTCAATTATAATATATATACGGGAATTTGTAAACGGTATTTGAGAAATTTTCTTGTTTTTACCATCAGTTCTTATGCTTGAAGCGTGTGTAAAAATCCTTCCCTTCTACAATGAGCGCTTGCAATTCCTCTTCGTCGCCGTTGGAAAGAATATCCGAAAAACGCCCAAGCTCCCTTCTAAGCCGTTCGATTTCATCAATCAGATTTTCGCGATTGAGGAAAAACAGCTCTGACCAAACCGTTTCGTCCATGCCTGCGATGCGAGTCATATCCTGATAGCTTCCGCCCGTAAAGCCCATACAAATTTCCGTAAACGGACTTTTCACGTAAGCGTTTGATACCACGTGCGCAAGCTGTGAGGTAAGTGCAATCATCTCGTCATGCCGCCGCGCGGAACACTCGACAAAGCGCAAAAATCCCATGTCCTTACCTAGCCGCCGCATTGTATTGAGCGCTGCCTTGTCCGTTTGCTCGTTGACGGTAAAAATCAAGTTTGCGCCACGGAACAAATTCGCACTTGCAGAGGTAATGCCGGTAGTCTCCTTTCCCGCCATAGGATGAAGTCCTACGTAACGGTAATCGCGCTGGCGGGAAAGAACGATTTTCTCAAGCGGTTCTTTTACGCCGCAAATATCGGCAACCACAACGTCCGAAGGGAAATTGCCGCAATCGAGCTCGTGCATGACGATACTCGGCGGAAGCGCAAGGATAATCGCATCCGCCCCGTCGTAGGAGCGCGCTTCGTCGTCTATCATATTATGCTCTAAGGCATATGCAATAGACTGCTTATTGCGGTTTTTGCCGTATACCGTATGCCCCGCTTTTTTCAATGCGGCACAAATCGAACCGCCGATAATACCGAGTCCGTTTACAATTACTTTCACAAAGCACCTCTTTTATCGTTCAAATCAACGTTTATGTCACACATAGTACTGCGTAAAATTGCAAAATTAAAGTGAATTCATTAAAAATTCGTATTTTTTCAGCTCTTTTCGCACCATTGCGTAATTGGGAACTATTTTTTGGACTTCCTGCCAAAAGGCAGCGGAATGATTCATATGCCGCGTATGACAGAGCTCGTGCACGGCTACCGCGCGTATAACGGGAAGCGGTAAAAATGCAATACGAAAGGAATATGTGATATTGCCTTTTACACTGCAAGAACCCCACCGACCGCGCGCACGGGAGATTCTAACGCTTGAATAAACAAAACCGTAACGCATGGCAATTTCTTCGGTAAGGTCGCGCATATAGGTTTTTGCAAGCGAAATCGTATACTTTGCAAGAGCTTCCTCTCGCTCTTTCTCAGGCAAAAATAATTCGTTCCCTTTCCGCTCGGCTTTTCCGTTCCGAATCGTAACCCGTTCTCCGAACACACTCACTTCCGCGCCGTCACGGATATCCATGCGTTTACTTTTTGCCGCAATTTGTCGTGTCACCCAATTTCGATTGAGCTCCAAAAAGTCGATTGCGCGCGATTGCGGCATACCGTAAGGCATCCGCACAATTACTTGCCCCTCCCGATCAACCGTGAGTGACATCGTTTTTCTGCGGGAACGAACGAATACGACTTTTTCCATATCTTTTATTATATCAGCTTTTAAACGATTTTTCAAGAATATTTTTCACTTCGTTGACTTTTTTGTGAAAATATGTTATGTTTCTTTTATGAAATCAATTTGCTTACCGCAATTTCATTCCAACGGAGAGCGGATAACCGTATCCGTGCCCGCATCGAAAAGTCTTCTCAACCGCGCGCTCGTGCTCGCGGCGTTTTGCAATAGCACGGTCACACTCGAATGCGGAACGTTTGCCGAGGATACGCGTGCCCTTATCGGCTGCCTGAATGCGTTAGGGATATGTGTAGAACATAACGCCGAATGCCTGACCGTACACGGTTGCAACGGGAATATTCCCAACAAGAATGCAGAAATAAACGTTATGAGTGCGGGGACTGCCGCCCGCTTCCTTACGGTCGCACTCGCTTTTTGCGGAGGCGATTACACAGTCACCGCTTCCGAGCAAATGCAACAGCGCCCTATGGAAGTGCTTTCTCTTTTGGAAAATGCAGGCGTAAGCGTAGAATATCTTCGTGAGTGCGGTCATCTGCCAATTCGGTTGCACTCTACGGGGATAGCCGTAGACGAACTCACCGTGGATACCGATACAAGCACACAGTACGCGAGCGCAATTTTGCTTGCCGCCCCCATCTGCAAACGCCCGTTTACTTTAAAATTAACGGGAAGCCGCACGAACGGAAGCTACATCGGGCTCACCCTACAATCATTAGAAAAGTTCGGCATTTCGTGGACGCGCACCGGAGACGAAATCGTGGTTTCTCCCACAAACGCCACTCCAAACTATTTACAAATAGAACCCGATATTTCGGGGGCTTGCTATTTCTATGCGCTTGCCCTGCTCTGCTCGGCAAAAGTACTTGTGCGGCGAGTACGCGAAAACAGTAAGCAAGGAGATATGAAGTTTTTGCACTTACTTGCTGACAGGGGCGTCCAGTTTACACAGCTCGACGAGGGTTTACTCGCCGACGGTAGTTCAGTCAAAGAATTTAACGGCTTTATCGAGGGCGTGAAAGATTTTTCCGACCAAGCACTTACGATTTGCGCACTTGCTCCTTTCGCCGCTTCACCTACGCACATAACTGGCGTGGCGCATATTCGCAAACAGGAATGCGACCGCGTTTGCGCCATACAAGCCAACCTTGCGCGGCTTGGGATAAAAACCGAAGTAACCGAGGATTCGGTTACCGTATTCCCCGCTTCCATTCAGCGCGGCACTATAGACAGCTTCGGCGATCATCGCGTTGTTATGTCTTTTGCGCTTGCCGCATTAAAAACGGGAATTGTTACCATAAACGATCCCGATTGCTGTAAGAAAACATTCGACGACTTTTTCGAAATAGTCGCTCGGCTATAAGAACGCGAAGTTTATAGCGCTTTGCTTTCGCAAATATGCTTTAAGAGCGCTTGCGAGCCCGTAAAAACATCTTCAAACGTCACTTCGAAATTACGCGTGTACCACGGGTCGGCAATGGCGCGCGGAGTAGACGTAAAATCAAGCAATTTATGCACCTTATCGGCATGCTTATTGCCAACGATCCGCAAAATATCCCGTAAATTGTAATCATCC
>CAMWUS010000063.1 GCA_947177495.1 uncultured Clostridia bacterium | reverse complement strand
GCGTTTAAAGCGCGTATATTCTTTTACGAAACCGTCGTCGGCAATTAAAGCGCGGCTGCAATCGATTTACGCTATCAAGTATACACTTACCGTAAAGTTCGAGGGCGATAGTATCATTATTGACAAGCGACCTTTGAGCTACCGCGAAAAGCGGAATATCGCTACCATATGTCTTTGCTCGGTTTTAGCCGTTTCGGTTGCCGTCGGTGCAACTGTTACTGCGATTGCGCTCAAGCCCGTAGAGGGCGAAGTGACCAAGTTCAGCCAAATCGACTTTAATTCCGCAAAGGATTATACCCTTAAACGGGATATCGTCGTGCCTGAAAACTATTCGGTCAAAAATACGAATTGCAATATTATCGGTGAGGGGCATAAGCTGATTTTCGGCAAGGGCGCAACGCTCGGCGAACTCAACGGAAAGATTTCGGGCCTGACGATCGAAAGCGCGGGCGATACAATATTTACAACGGTTTCTCAAAACGCCGCGATTGAAAGTGTGACCGTGAACGTCGGCGCGAACATTACGTCGGCGGAGAGCGCCGCATTCGTTGCGGCAGTCAACTACGGGATGATTGACGGCGTTACCGTAAACGTCGGCGGAGAGATAAACGCGCTTGCGGGAGAGAACGCAGACACGAACGAGCTGTCGTTTGGCGGAATTGTGCAGACCAACGCCTATATCTCCGATGACCTTTACGGAACAGTACAGAATTGCACGGTGAATTATTCGCAGTTCAAGCTTGTCGGCGAGGCGAGTGCGAACGCCTCGTTTGGCGGTGTGGCAGGGATAAACAACGGTCAACTGAAAGGCTGTACCGTAACGGGCGACATCATTGCAAACACCTTCGATCTTGCGGGTGTATGCGTCAGTAACGACGGATTGCTATCGGGCAACGTGAACGAGGCAAATCTTTTGCAGACTTCCGCTAATACGGGGTGGAATCCCATTGTCTGCGGAATCGTCGTAACCAATTCTTATGCCGTGGAAAATTGCGAGAACAGGGGAAGGGTTTCTTCAAC
Source organism: uncultured Clostridia bacterium (assembly GCA_947177495.1). Lineage (GTDB taxonomy): Bacteria > Bacillota > Clostridia > Christensenellales > Borkfalkiaceae > Gallimonas. The sequence continues at coordinate 6,692 of CAMWUS010000063.1, read as the reverse complement.
TTCCAATTGCGGTGCATTTGAAATGCAAGAGGGTTACGAGCATATCGCTTCTGCTGCGGGGATAGCATATTTAAACAGAAGTTCCGCAACAACGCCGTATATTTTAAATTGTACGAACACGGGCAACGTGGAAAGCAATGCCAAATACAGGGATGCTTATGCGGCAGGCGTATGCTTATCGTCGAGCGGCGAAATCGAGAGCTGTAAAAACAGCGGCGCAGTTTCGGTGAATGCGGAAAACGGTTGCGGCGCGTACGTCGGCGGAATTACTGCGCTTGCCTATGGCGATATTACTAAATCGGTGAATGAGGGCGGAATTTCCGCAACGGGCACAGGCGCAGCGTATATCGGCGGAATTTCCGCACGGTCGTGGGCGCGTTTTTCCATTTGCGTTTCTAGCGGCGATATTTCGGTTATTGCTAAAACGGTCTACGCAGGCGGAATTCTCGGTTCAAGCGACGTGATAGGGCAAGATACGGCTTACGGCACTTACGTTTACTTCGGCATTGCCGAATATTGCATCAGTACAGGGGAAATAAACGTTTCCGTAATCGGCGATGTTCCCGCCTACGTCGGGGGAATTGCAGGCTACGTGAGTGAAGAGGAGTTCAGTACAGCATACTTCGGCGGTCGAGTTGCGAGCTGTTACTTTACAGGGGAGTGCGTCTCGGAAGTTTCCCATTTCGGGAATATCGTCGGCGTATGCGGTGCAAATATTTACGAAAAAAACTCTTACGTTTCCGGCAATACCGAAGTCAAAAACTTCGAGGGAAACTATTATTTACAAAATTCCGCAACTGCGTTCGGCGCGAAAGTGTCGGGCGGCAACAATTTTGTATTGGCTGAAGATAAGGGCGCAAGCGTTGCAATGATAGAGGATATGCTAAGTTCCGACGTTTATAAAGCGATTTTAAGCACGCTTGGTAATTTATAAGGGGATAATGCAATGGAAGAGTATTGGGACATTTACGATGCAAACAGGATGTTTCAAAATAGGACGATCCGCAGAGGAGATCCCTTTCAAGACGGAGAGTATTACGTTTGCTGTGAAGTATGGTTCCAAAATTCAAAAGGAGAAATGCTGATAACGCAGCGCCATCCCAATAAGAAAGCGGGTGGGCTTTGGGAATTCACGGGCGGCGGCGTGCTTGCAGGAGAAACAACGGCGCAAGCGACCGTTCGGGAAGTGAAAGAGGAAATAGGCGTAGATATCAAGGAAGCCGAATTGATTTTCCTGTACGAACACAAGCAAAGAAATTATTTTATGGACATATATCTTGTACGTAAAGATATCGCGCCCGAGGAGATCGTGCTCGACAAAAACGAAACGGTTGATTTTAAATGGGTATCCAAAGACGAGCTTCGCGCAATGATTGAAAATCAGGAAGTCGTTCGTTCGGTTGCCGAGCGTTTTTATATGCTTGCGGACAAGTTATGATAAGTAGATTGTGGAATTTAAAAGTTGGTATATGTTAAAACGGGGGCGGATTAAGCCCCCGTTTATATTTTACATATTTAGTCGCAATTACAGCAACAGCACCCGCAATTACAACAGCAATTATCACATAAAAGCTGATAGTAATACCGCGTGCGAATCGGCGTGGGCGACGGTTGGTTTACAACGGTTGTGACGGGATTGCTATCGGTTACAATCGGCGGTTCGCCCGAATAATCGGTTACGCTTGAAATATTGATAATCGTAGCCATATCAGTTCACCGTTACGTCGAATTCCACCGTTACGCTTTCGCCTACTGCAAGGTCGGGAAGGGCAAACCCCGTTTGCGGGTTGTAGGCGGGGTAGGCAATTCCGTCGATTTTCACACTGCCCGCCGTAAAGGTCGTTCCCGCAGGAATGGCGTCGGTGAAGAAGAGATCGCTCTTCAAAAGCGTGCCCGTATTGGTAATCACCGAAGTGTAATGCAACGTGTCGCCCTTCACGGCGTAAGCCTTATCCACGGATTTCACGTTTGTAATTCTGTTGGATATAATTTGAACAGAAACGGTATTCGTGTTTTCCGAGAAATTTACGACGCTCCTCGTCGCGTCGTCTACCGAATAGTTGAGCGTAGCGTAGTCCGTTACGGGCGATTGTGTCATGGGATTGTTCGCTTGAATCGTATAAGTTACCGTAACGGCCTGACCGGGGTTGAGCGAAGGAAGGGGGAACCCCGCAATAGGGTCGTAAGTCGGCTGAGCTACGCCGTTTACGGTAACGCTTCCCGCTACGTAAGTCGCGCCGGGACTCATGTTGTCCCTGAGTACAAGGTTGAAGAGCTGCGTTTGCGAATTGTTGGTGATAACGACGGTGTGCACGGAAGTTTCACCCTCCTGCATAAACGTTTTATCGCCGCTCTTGATTTTGGGAACGGAATACGTTAAAATTTCCGTCGTTACGATATTACTGTCTAATTCGGCGGCAATCGTCTGTCCGTCGGGCAACACGTAGTTGAATGCAATGTTCGATTGGTTGGGTATGATCATAATTTAATTCTCCTTAGTTTACTTGTACCTGAAAGATGACCGTGGCGGTCGCTTGCGGCGTCAGGTTCGCCACAAAGAAGCCCGTTTGCGGATCGTAGGCGGGAAAGCTTACGCCGTTTATCGTTACCGAACCGTTTACAAACGTCGTGCCCGCGGGAATGTCGTCTTGAAAAATAATGTTGGTAACGGGAACGCTCCCCGTATTTTTTATCACCGAAGTATAGGTCAAAATGTCGCCTTTTACGGCAAACGCTTTGTCTACGCTTTTCACGTTCGTCATTTGGCGCACGATGATATACACGGCAACGGGGTTGGAGTTGGAAAAGCTTGTTGCAGGGTATCCCGCAAAGGGGAAGAACTCATAATCCGCTCTTGCAATGTTAAAAACGGGGTTTACGGCAGGCAAAGCATTTACCGTTACTTTGAAAGCCACGGTAACCGTCTGGCCCGGTGTAATGGTGGGAATGACAACGGGCAAGGCACCTGCATACGGCACACCGTCTACCGTTACGGAGTTTGCAACGAGTACGGTTTCGGGCGGAAGCAAATCGCTTAGCGTGGTATTCAATGCGTCTACCGTGCCCGTATTTTCAAGAAGAATGGTATAGGTGATTTCTTCGCCGACGTCCGCGTAGGTTCTGTCCGCCGATTTGGTTAAGACAAGGTTTGCGCCCTTGCTGTCAATTTGCAAGGCAAGCGCGTTTGGAACGTATAAGTCGCCGTCACTCGTGAAGCGGATCACCGCGCTTGTTTCGCTCGCCGCAAGCCTGTCGGAAACGTCCACGGCGGTGATATCCCAGCCTTGGCGGCAAGCGGAAGTGTTCGTGCCCGCGGCGGCGTTTGCGTTGCGAGTACCGAACGTGCCCGTGGTATCGAGTAGTCCGTTTTCGTTGTTGATTTGCGAGGCGAAAAAGTTGTTTTGCGGGTTATTCGGACCGGACAGCAGGGCAAGCGTAGGAATACTCTGACCAAATAACATTTGATCGCCCGTCAATACCGCGTCGCCTTCCTGTGCAGAAACGAATATTTTACCCGTAATCGGCAGAACGTCGGGCGTGAGGAAGTTGGATACGGTTATCGTTGTGCTTCCCGTGTTCGGCGATACCACCGCGCCGCCGCAATAAATCGTGAGATTGCGCAGAGGGGAATTTGGATTTTCGTAGGCGACGGCAAGCGTCCAGCCCGCGTGGTTGGTGTCCGCCGTTCGGTTGTCGATGGCTTCGATCAATGCGGGAACGGATTCAACCGAATACGAACCGCCGAGCGCCGACTGTACCAACGCGGTAACATTTGCCGTTCTTACGTAAAAGCCCACGGTAATATTGTCGGCGGGGATATTAAAACTCTGTGCGGTTGCGGGGTCGGGCGCTACCGCAAACGTGCCGAGAGGGGTAGTAAATGTGACGTTGTTGTTGATAAGGGCGGAAATGTTATTTACAGACGAGCGGAACAGCCCGCCCCAAATCAGCTCGGCATATAACACGGTAGAGCCTGCGGGCAAAGTCAAAACCGCCCGCGAGCCGTTTTGCGTGTAGTTGAGCGTCGTTCCCGCGGGGAACGTGCCAACCTGCAAAGCGGGGTTAAGACTTGTAAACGCACCTATGGAGCCCTCCGTGCCGGGGGAATTTTGGTTGGGCGCTTTACTCAGTCCAAGCGTATTGCCTGTAAAAACGATTCCGCCTTTCTTCACGTCGGAATATCGTTGAATAAAAGGCATAATAGTCTCCTTTTGTAAAAAAAATACTACATATCCGCCCCGCACTGCGCAAGGGAAGATATGTAGTATAAAAAAGTGTGTTTAATATATCATATGGCGCTGTCGTTTTTCTTGTGAAATAATTTGATTATGTTGACGGAAGCAACGTTATACGATATAATAAAACAAGAGAGGAAAGAACATGGACGAGAAAGATTTGCTTATAACGTTAAAAGGAATTGGAGAATAGCGATGAAAGAAGTTAAAATTGAAAAATGTCCGTTTTGCGGGGGAGAAGAATTTATTGATTGCAGAGCCGAATCCTACGGCGGCGTATACCTTTCTACGGGCGTACTGCGCGGCGCTGCACTATATGCAACGGTTTGCCGCGATTGCGGCAGTGTTGTTCGCAATTACTGCAAAGAGCCGGAAAAGCTGTATCCTAAGAAACAACGTAGAAGTTAAACATTAGGAATAATTTTCCCCTGCTTGCAAACACTGTTTGGAGAAGGGGAATATGGGAAATCAAACGATATATTTTAAAAAGCAACCGCGCATCGTTGCAACGAGTTCGATTGCGGGTCCCAAAGAGTGTGAGGGGATTATAGGGCGTTACGTGGAGACGGCGCTCATGGACGACATGTTCGGCGAAAGCACGTACGAAAAAGCGGAATGCAAAATGCTTTCGCACGTCATTCACGGCGCTATCAGCAACGCAGGTTTCAATCGGGACGAAGTGGATATGATCGTCTCGGGCGATTTGCTCAACCAAATTATTTCTTCCAGCTTTGCGGCACGCGATTTTTCTGTTCCCTTTTTGGGCGTGTACGGGGCTTGTTCCACCATGGCGGAGAGCCTTGCCGTTGCGGCGGCTTTCATCGATGGCGGATTCTGCAAACGAATTGTGGCGGCTACGGGCAGTCATTTCGCCTCTGCGGAACGGCAGTACCGCTATCCCTTGGAGCTTGGGTGTACTCGTCCTCCGCAGGCACAATGGACTGTGACGGGCGCGGGCGGAGCGCTTGTTGCAGATAAGGGGGATGGCATTCGGATTACGGGCGCAACGCTCGGGAAAGTGGTAGATTACGGCGTTACCGACGTAAACAACATGGGCGCGGCAATGGCACCTGCCGCAGCGGATACGATTTTAGCGCACTTCCGCGGAACAAAGGAGGATCTTGACTCCTACGATTTGATTGTAACGGGAGATTTGGGCGCGTTGGGTAGCCGCATCTTAAAAGATTTGACGTGGGAAAAGGGGCTGGATATTTCCAAAAATCACGTCGATTGCGGCGAGATCATTTATAACGTGATCGAAGATGAATTTCAAGGCGGAAGCGGCGCGGGCTGTTCTGCGGTCGTGCTCAATTCCTATTTGCACGCAAAAATGATGTCGGGCGGACTCAAAAAAATACTGTTTGTGGCAACAGGTGCGTTGCTTTCTCCTGTGTCGTCGGGGCAAGGGGAGAGCATTCCCTGCATCGCACATGCCGTGGTTTTGGAGCGCTAATATAGCGCGCTACATATGGAATACGTTACCATTTTGCTCATGTTTTTAAAGGCTTTTGCGGTTGGCGGACTCATTTGCGCCATCGCACAGCTCATCATCAATTTTACCGACCTTACAGCGGGTAAAATACTCGTTATGTTTATGCTTGCGGGAATCGCACTAACGGCGCTCGGTGCTTATCAACCTTTAGTTGAATTTGCAGGAGCAGGTGCCACGGTTCCCATTTCGGGATTTGGGTACTTGCTTGCAAACGGTGCGATGCGCGGTGCGCAGGAAGGGCTTTATCAAGCGGTTACGGGTTCGCTTGCTGCGGCAAGCGCGGGTGTTTCCGCAGCAGTAATTTTTTCTTTTATCATGGCGCTTATCTTTAAATCGCGTACCAAATACAATTAAGCGAACACATTCGGCGGGGGAAACAGCTCCCGCCGTTTTTTTAGTTGAAAGAGAAAAATTTAATTTTAGTTTCTGGAATATATTCGCTTGTGGACAAGTATAATAGGGTGTGGATATCTTGCCAATGCAAGTGGATAATTGTTTGCATATGTGGGCGGAAATGCTTATTTTGTAAAAAGTTATCCACATTTTATCCACACAATAGACAATTTTCCGCAGATTTCGACAAGAAACATACGTTTATAGGGAAAATATTCCAACAAGCTTTCCACAAAAATATTTTTTTTGTGGAATTATCTTTTCCCGCCCGAAAATTGTTGACAAAATAATCGCAAAAGGGTATAATGCTATGGTGTTCGAGGAAATGCTCGCACCGTTAGCTAAGCTGGATATAGCGTCGGTCTACGGAACCGAAGGCCAGGAGTTCGAATCTCTTACGGTGCACCAAAAAGCCCGCCTGCAAAAATGCAGGCGGGCTTTTTGGTGCACAAAGAAAAAGGTACCAATTATTTATCGGCACCTTTTACTATCTTCTGTTTGTGTTTGGTTGCATTATGGATTATTAGGATAAAAATTGTAGGGGATCTTAAACCAGTCCATAGCTTTGTAGG
>CAMWUS010000062.1 GCA_947177495.1 uncultured Clostridia bacterium | reverse complement strand
ATCCCCCACTGCATTCTCAACGGCGATGAAAAACTTCGGCTTCCCGGCAACGTGAGCTTTTGCTTCGAGGGCATCGAGGGCGAAGGGCTTTTGCTCTATTTGAGCGATATGGGTGTTTCCGCATCTTCGGGTTCGGCTTGCACTTCGGGTTCGCTCGACCCGTCGCACGTACTCCTCGCCATCGGCAGAGTACACGACGTGGCGCACGGCTCCCTGCGGCTTAGCCTCGGCGAAGAGAACACCGAAGAAGAGGTAGACTATTTGATTGCTTGCGTTTCCGAAGTTGTGGAAAAACTGCGCGGATTCTCCCCCGTTTGGCGGGAGCTCGTAAACGGAAACAGAAAATTTATTCTTTAAGGAGTTATATATGGCACTGTACAGCGAAAAGGTAATGGACCATTTCCGCAATCCCCGCAACGTGGGCGTGATTGAAAACGCGGACGGCGTGGGCGAAGTGGGCAACGCGAAATGCGGCGACATTATGAAAATTTACCTCAAAATAGAAAACGACGTCATCGCGGACGTCAAATTCGAAACGTTCGGTTGCGGCAGCGCAATCGCTTCCAGCTCTATGGCAACGGAAATGATTAAGGGCAAGCCCCTTTCGGAAGCGCTTACGCTCACCAACAAGGCGGTTGCCGAGGCGCTTGACGGGCTTCCCGCACACAAACTGCACTGCTCCGTGCTTGCGGAAGAGGCGATCAAAAACGCCATTCTCGACTACTATAAGCGCAACGGGATTCCCTACGACGAAGCGACCTTCGGCGCGCATTCCTGCGCACACTGCGAGGACGGGGAATGATCGTCTCCACGCGGGGAAGATATGCGCTCCGCATTATGGCGGAGCTTGCGGGAAGCGACGAATTTCGTTCGCTTAAAATTCTTGCTCAGCGGCAGAATATTCCGCACAAGTACGCGGAAAGCATTATGACCGCGCTCGTAAAGGCAGGGTTTGCGGAGGGTTCGCGCGGAAAAAACGGCGGCTATCGGCTGTCCCGCGCGCCCGAGAAATACACGCTTGCCGAGATTTTGCAGGTGACGGAAACAAGCCTGTCCTCTTCCGCCTGTTCGGGAGACGGAAACGGCTGCCCCCGCGCCGCCGACTGCCCCACCTTTCCCATTTGGAAAGCCCTCGACGAAACGGTGTTTGGCTTTCTTTCGCAATACACCCTGCTCGATTTGTTAAAATCTTAAAAGATACTTGACATATGCAAAACAGATGATATAATATAGATAAAACCCGTAGCGAACCCCAAGGGGACACAATTTTACGGATAAATTTTGACTTATCATGCGTTGAGCCCGCTTGCCGTACTACCGAGTACGCCTTCGCGTCCTCGCCTTTGCTAAGCGTAAAATTTATCTCGTAAAATCGCAAAGCGTCTAAGCGATGGATTTTTGGTGATATGTGGATGGCGCGAGTGCAGGCGTATCGACATACGGCAAACGAGCGACGCCACATCTCGCCAATAAGACGCGCTTAGATGTGTTCTATTGAGGTTCGCTACGGGTTACGGAGGAGAATATGAATAAAAAGTTTACTGCCTTTTTTACAGGCTACGGCATGACCGTAAACGGAAACTTCGCTTACGGAATCGTGCAAGGTTACGAGACGAACGCAACCATCAGCTCGCTCGACATGGCGATGCCCGTGAGATTGCACATTTCGTTTTACGCAACGGACGACCAGAAGAGAGCGATTGAAGCAAGCATCAGAAATTTAGCGCTGAAATACTTCAATTCGTCGTTCTCGCCTTACGGACTTTCGCTCGGGTTTAACGACATCACCAACGGTCGGCTACTGAAAAGATTGCCCGTCGTGTTAGATACGATTTTCAAAATCATTTCGGAAAACGGCGCGCTGAACAGCGAATACTGCCCCGTTTGCGGAAATCATATCGACGAAGCAAATGCCAAGAATTGCAACATCGACGGCTACACCATTCGCATCGATAACGACTGCGTTGAAAAAATCAATTCGGTCATCAGCGCGGAAAACCAAGACTTCGCCAACGCACCCAACAACTATTTGCAAGGATTTTTCGGTGCGCTTATCGGCGGCTTGGCAGGCGTTTTACTTGCCATCGGCTTCTATGCAATCGGTTTCGTTTCCGCAATCTCGTCGATCGTGTCCGTTCTGTTGGGTGCCTTCCTTTACGAAAAGTTCCACGGAAAGCCGAACAAGATGATGCTCGTTATCGTATCGCTTACCACCCTCGTACTGATGGCGGCAACCGTCCCTGCGGTTTACATCGTCGCGGCGGGAATTGCAGCGCATAGCGAAGGACTTTCCATGTCGGCAATCGAGGCGTTCAACATTTGCATGATTGACGACGAATTCAGAACTTCGTTGTATACCGACCTCGGGCTGACTCTCCTGTTCGCCGTTATCGGTATCGGACTTGAAGTAGCTACCCTTGCAAGACGCATTAAGCGCAAAAAGAGCATTTAACCCATCAAACAAAAACCCCGCCTAAGCACAAACGCTTAGGCGGGATTTTTTAATTTCGTATTACAAATTTTTCGCAAGGAATGCGCGCAATACTTCCGCGGGCACGTAGCCCAAGTTGCTGTCCTTTACCGCATCCCCCTGCAAGATAGCAACGTACGGAATCGACATAACGCCGTATTGCGCCGCCGCCTCGGGGTTGGAATCTACGTCCATTTTCACGAACTCCGCCTTGCCTGCGAACTCGCCCGCAACCTCGTCAAGCACGGGACCAAGCATACGGCAGGGACCGCACCAAGCCGCCCAGAAATCGCAAACCACCGTTTTGCCCGCATTCAAAAGCTCGTGCAATTCATCACCATTTATTTCTCTTACGTTTTTTGACATAAATCCTCCTTCACACTTTTCTTTGCTTGACGCGCAAAGAAAAGTTCGTGATTTGAGGGAAACCGCGTCTGCACGCGCTCCGCGCTAACAGACGAGTATTTCCACTCTGCGGGCGGATTTTTAAGGGCGCACCATTTACTCCGCCCGCATTCACCCTTCCTGTATAAGTCGAATGAGTTCGACAAATGCCGTCCCGCAGCGGCGGGAAACCCGCCTCGCGGAAAGTATTGTAATTGAACTTATCCTCTCTTTAAGTATGCCACAAGGTCGGCGAATTTAATCCTTTCGGAAGTGGAATTTTTCATATCCTTTACTTCCGCCGCGCCCTCGTTTAACTCGCTTTCGCCGATAACGGCAACGTAGCGCGCCCCGATTTTATCGGCATATTTAAACTGCGCCTTTACGGAGCGGTCCATGAGGTCGGTTTCACAGGAAACGCCCGAGCTCCTGAGTTCATTTGCAAGCAAGAACGCTTTTTCGCGCGAAACGCCGTCCATGCCCGCAAGATAACAAGTCACGCGGTTGAGTTCGGGAATGGGTGCGCCTTCCGCTTCCATGACCATGAGAAGCCGTTCGATTCCCCCGCCGAACCCGACTGCGGGAACGGGCTTTCCGCCGATTTGCTCCAAAAGCGTATCGTATCTGCCGCCGCCGCAAACCGTGCCCTGCGCACCCGCCGCACCGCTTACGAACTCGAACACCGTACGGCTGTAATAATCCAGCCCGCGCACAATAGAGGGGTTCACCTCGTATTTCACGCCCGCGCCGTCCAAAAGCCGTTTCACTTCTTCGAAGTGCGCGCGGCAATCGGGGCAGAGATAGTCGAGCATACGCGGCGCGCCCGCCGTGTGTACCTTACATTTCTCGTTTTTGCAGTCGATCATGCGCATGGGGTTCTTGGAAAAGCGCGCGTTGCAGTCCTCACACATTTCCCCCAAACGGGGCGCAAAGTATTCTTTGAGCGCCGCGTTGTATGCCGTGCGGCAATCTTTACAGCCGATAGAGTTGAGCTCTAACTGTACTTTTTTCAGCCCCAACTTTTTATAGAACGCGTCCACGAGTGTGATGACTTCCGCATCCGCCTGCGCGCCTGCCGCACCGTACAGCTCCACGCCGAATTGGTGATGTTCACGGAGCCGCCCCGCCTGCGGACGTTCGTAACGGAACGCGGGCGAGAAATAGTACATCTTTGCGGGAAGCCCGTCGTTTGCTAAGCCGTTTTCCACAAAGCTGCGCGCCACGCCCGCCGTACCCTCGGGCTTTAACGTAATGGAACGGTTGCCCTTGTCGAAAAAGGTGTACATCTCCTTACTCACGACGTCCGTCGTGTCGCCCACGCCGCGCAAGAAAAGCTCGGTGTGCTCGAACATGGGAGTACGGATTTCGCGGAAGCCGAACGATTCGGCAGTTTCCCGCGCGGTTTTCTCCACGTATTGCCACAGGTACGATTGTTTGGGAAGTACGTCTTTCGTACCCTTGGGAATTTGTATCATAATCTTCTCCTTGTCTTACAGGACGTACTTCTTCAAATCGCGGTCTTTGGTGATCTTCTTCAAATGCTCTTCGACGTACGCGCGGTTGATTTCCACGGGGATCGTGGGATAGTCGCCACCGCACGCGTTGAAAGAAATGTCCTCTAACAAATATTCCATAACGGTGTGCAGTCTGCGCGCGCCGATGTCTTCGCTCGTAAGGTTGATTTCCTCGGAAATCTCCGCGATTGCCTCGATTGCGTCGTGCGTGAAGCTCAAATCGATATTATCCACCGCGAGCAAGACGGCGTACTGACGGGTGAGCGAATGCTCGGTGCCCGTTAAAATATTTACGAAATCCTCTTTGGTGAGCGAGGTGAGTTCTACCGAAACGGGGAACCGCCCTTGCAGTTCGGGAATGAGATCTTCCACGCGTGCGACGTGGAACGCGCCCGCCGCGATAAACAGGATATAGTCGGTTTTCACCGCGCCGTACTTGGTCATAACCGTGCTTCCCTCTACGATGGGAAGAATGTCCCTTTGCACGCCCTCGCGGGAAACGTCCGCACCCGAGGTGTTGCCCTTGCCCGCAATCTTATCGATTTCGTCGATGAAGATAATGCCGTCGTTCTCCGCACGGCGAAGCGCTTCGTCCTTTACCGCGTCGTCGTCGATGAGCTTATCCGCCTCTTCGGCAATAAACAGCTTCATCGCTTCCTTTACGGAAATTTTACGCTTCTTCTTTCTTTGGGGAAGGATTTCGCCGAAAATGGAACCGAGGTTGATTGCCGCGCCGCCGGGCACGAGCTCCATGTTCTTCGGTTCGTCGGCAACTTCCGTTTCGATGACGGTATTGTCGAACACGCCCTTGCGGAGAGATTCGAGCAAGTTCTCCTCGAACACTTCGCGCGCCGTTTCGCCTCTGTCCGCCTTTTTCAGCTCGGCGAGAATCTTCACCATTTTCCTTTCGGCGGTGGCTTGCGCCTTTACGGAAACTTCCGCTTTCTTCTCGTCCTTTACAAGACGGAACGCGCACTCCACCAAATCGCGCACCATGCCCTCTACGTCTTTCCCTACGTAGCCGACCTCGGTGTACTTGGTCGCCTCTACCTTAACAAAAGGGGCTTTGACGAGCTTAGCAAGTCGACGTGCGATTTCCGTTTTACCCACGCCCGTAGGACCTTTCATGATAATGTTCTTGGGCGTGATTTCCTCTCTGAGTTCGGGGGAAAGCTGTGCGCGGCGATAGCGATTTCTGAGAGCGATTGCCACCGCCTTTTTCGCTTCCTCCTGCCCCACGATGTGTTTATTGAGTTCCGCTACGATTTGTTTGGGTGATAAATTCATGTTTACTCCTTATTTGTTTTTACAGTTTCCCGTCGGTGAGTTTTTCAATAAATCATTGAAAATCCTTTTCGTCGTCGCAAGCAACCTCTTTGCGAGTTACGTCCTCGGCGGGGTTTTGCGCAAGTCCCGCTTTTTGTTGCTTTTTTTGTTTCGCCCATTCGTTCATTTTCTTTGCGAATAAATGCCGCGTCCAAAAACTGCCCGCGATATATCCCGTAATGCCCAAAAGGAACAGCACCGCCGTAACGCCGTCGGGAATAATTCCTCGATAACAAATAAAGACTATGGAGACCAAGAAACATACGAGGCTTACGGCGACCACTACGATGCAGCCAATCTCCGCCTTGGTAAGCGGAAGTTTGTTTACGGCTCTATCGACTGCGACGCCGTTGCGCTTATCCTTTGCCCTTTCGACACTAAAACGAATTACAAAGCCTACGCTCAATAACAATCCCACAGCCGTTAAAAGAAGCGGAATAAACAGAATGCGCGGAGGGTTCGGCGCGCAAATACGCAATATCACTGCAACGAGTGCCGCGATACAAATAACTGCCGTAACCGCACAAAAAATAATTCGCTTGTCGTTAGGGTGTTTGTATTTCATTTTTTATACGGTTTCGCAAATAATGTGGTCGTTGGTGAACACGCAGATCTCGCTCGCAATCTTCAAAGATTTTCTCGCGATGTCCTCCGCCGAAAAATCGGTATTCTGCGTGAGTGCGCGCGCCGCCGCCAAAGCGTAATTGCCGCCGCTGCCGATAGCGCAAACGCCCTCGTCCGGTTCGATGACTTCACCCGTGCCCGAAATGATAAGCAGGGTGTCTTTATCCGCAGTAATCATCATGGCGTCGAGCTTTCTGCCCACCTTGTCGCTCCGCCACAAATCGGCGAGCTCCACTGCCGAGCGCATGAGGTTGCCAGCAAACTTGTTGAGCATGCCCTCGAACCGCTCGGAAAGAGAGAATGCGTCGGTAACCGAGCCCGCAAATCCCAACACAACCTTGCCGCCGTAAATGCGGCGCACTTTAATTGCCGTGTTCTTGAATACGACCGACTCGCCCATCGTCACCTGACCGTCGCCCGCAATCGCCGTAACGCCGCCTCTTTTTACGGCGCAAATCGTCGTTCCGCGAAATTCCATAAATCCTCCTAAATTTAAACCGTCTCTACGGCTGTGCGAAAGCGCTCGATTTCTTCGAGAGCGCGCTCGCTTGCAAGCCGCTTTTTTTGCTTTTTGTCGCGTATGCGCCCGTCCATACGCAGAATGCCGTAGTTGGCGTTCATGGGCTGAAAGTGTTTGTTTTCCGTTGCTATGTACCGAGATAACGCGCCGCACACGGTATCCTCCGAGGGAAGCACCGTCGGTTTGCCCTGCGCCCTTCTTAACGCGTGAATGCCCGCAAGCAGTCCGCTCATGGCGCTCTCCACATACCCCTCTACGCCCGTCATCTGCCCCGCAAAGAACAGCGCGGGGTTTTCCTTTACGGAAAAATCGGCGTTTAGCACGCGCGGGGAATCCAAAAACGTATTGCGGTGCATGACTCCGTACCGCTCGAACTCCGCGTGTTTTAATGCGGGAATGAGCGAGAACACCCGCTTTTGCTCGGGGAACTTCAAGTTGGTTTGAAAGCCTACCAACCCGTAGGAAGTGCCCTGCGCGTTTTCCCTGCGCAACTGTAACACCGCGTAGGGGCGCGCGCCCTCGTATTCCAACCCGACGGGTTTGAGCATGCCGTAGCGCAACGTGTCTTTCCCGCGCGAAGCCATGACCTCGACGGGCATACAGCCCTCGAAAATTTCCCGTTTTTCGAACTCGTGTAGCTCTACGCGTTCCGCGCTTAACAGCTCGCGCACGAACAGCTCGTATTCCTCTTTATTCATGGGGCAGTTGATGTAGTCCCCCTCGCCCTTGTCGTAACGGCTTTGCGAAAAGGTGCAGGCATAATCGATACTGTCCGCCGAAACGACGGGCGCCGTCGCGTCGTAAAAATGCAACGCCCCGCCGAATTTATTTGCAATGTCCTCGTACAATCCGCCCGCGGTAAGCGGTCCCGTTGCGATAATCCCGCTTTCAGGAAGCGTTTCCACCT
>CAMWUS010000061.1 GCA_947177495.1 uncultured Clostridia bacterium | reverse complement strand
GCCGCAAACTGCACAGCACAGTGTGCTGTGCATCGGGGCGCGCCGCTAAAGGCGCAAGTCCCGTCACCTCAACCAAAAATAAAGAACGGTATATGCCGTTCTTTATTTTTTTATAACGATAAATAAAAATCCGACGGTTCATTTAATATAGTGAAAAAGCATCTTGAAACAATAAAACGGCTTGACAAAACAGGGGGATAAAATATAATTAAAAACACAACCGAAGCGTTAAAAACTTTGGGGAACAAAAGAAAAAGGGGTTGGAAAAATGCAGGAGGAAAAAGAAACTTTGGGCGAGGATTTCCCCGTAAGCGAAGAAAGGGAAAAGGCGGTCGGAGTAGCCGAAGAAGCTTCTGCGCCGTCAAGCGGAGAAGCAAACGGCGAAATTCCCAAAAAGAAAAGCGGGAAAAAGCGAAGGAAGTTAATTGCGTTGATATGCGCAACCTTAGCGGTGCTTGCCGCGGTTGCGACTGTTTTGGGGGTATTATTGCATGGGAGATCGGGTGACAAGTCGCCCGTTTTTTTCACTATCGAATTTTTGGGGCTGGAACAGGAAGTGTCGATTACGGGCGAGGCAGGTGCGGCGTACACGCCGCCCCAAACGCAACGCGACGGCTACGAATTCGACGGTTGGTATGCGGACGCGGAGTATGCCGAGCAGGTGGATTTGCCCGCGGTCATTCCCGCGGAAAACATGCGGTTTTATGCACGTTATGCTAAAGTCTACACGGTCAACTTTTGGGACGGTGCGACGCTCCTCGCAAGCTATACGGGAAAGGCGGGTACCGCGATTTCCGTTCCCGAAACGGACAAAGCGAGCTTCGAGTGTGAGGGTTGGTTTGTCGACGCGCAGTGCACGCAAGAAGCCCAAGCGCCGCTTACCATTCCCGAGGGCGGCGGGAACTACTACGTCAAATATGCCGAGCTGTTTACTGTGACGTTTATGGACGGAGAAAGCGAGCTTTCCCGTTTCGTCGGGAAGCTTGGTACCCCCATACAAATCGACCAACCGAAGAAAGACGGCTTTGCCTTCGAGGGTTGGAGCGACGGCACGCAAGCCGTAGAAGTTCCCGTGCAAATCGAAGGGAACGCTGTTTTTTACGCGCAATTTTCAAAACTGTATACGGTCATATTTTGGGACGGAGAAGCGGAGCTTTCCCGCATTACGGGGAAAGCAGGCGATGCGGTGCAAGTTCCGCAACCGCAAAAAGACGGGTTCGCTTTTCACGGTTGGTGCGGAGCAAACGGCGAGGCGGTAACGCCTTCGGCAACCATACAAGCCGACGCAAACTATTATACCATATTCGCAAAACTCTATTCGGTTGAATTCCGTATCGAGGGCGAGCGCGTGCATTCTTTCCAAACGGAAGCGGGCGAAAAAATTGCCGCGCCGACTGCACCGAGCAAAGCGGGATACACCTTTGTCGGTTGGTTTGAAGAGGCGGACGGAGAGCAGAAAGTGTTGTCTTTTCCGCTTATTGCTGCCACTAAAGATGTTGTATATGTTGCATTTTACGGCGAAAACCCCACGTTGACGTTTTACGTGAATGCACCGCTCGGAGCGCAAGCGAACGGGGAAACACGAGTTTTAGAGGGAGAATACGGCAAAGAAAATTCGGTTACGGCGGGAAATGCATTTGCGGTAACCGGGTACGAGTTTGCAGGTTGGGCGGAAAGCGCGGACGGCCGTGTTATACACAAAGACGGTGCTGAGATTTTATTTTCCGAACACAAAGAACTGTTTGCTCAGTGGGCGCGTGCCTATACGAACGGGAACGGAGCGGCAGTTATTTACTATACCGCACTTGCGGACGGCTATCCCGTATACGCAGCCGCAGGTAATCGCATTTCGGGCGAAATCAGTACAAGTCCGCTCGGGGACGCGGAATACCGCTTTGCCGCAGAGGGCTTGAACGGCAGACTGAATGCGGACGGGACTTACGAGCCAAGAGGCACGGAGAGCGGTTGGTATGCCCTCGCGGACGGCAAAGCGTATTTGGGCGGTTACGGCGAGGCGGCGTTCGAATGCGGAGCACAGAGCGAGCGCGGGGCTTACCGCATCGAAATGGCAAATTTGTTGTATTACGAGGGAGAAGAGTATACGGGCACTTACCGTTTCGACCGCACCGCTTGGGAGATGAATTTTGTAGACAATCGCGCGGCGTACGGCAATTATTACGGCGAGCGCATGAGTGCGCTCATTTTGGGTGCGCAAGCCGAGCTTGGCGATGCAAAGGGCGTGTACGTTGCCGTAGGGGAAAACATCTATTTCTATTTCAACGGTGTCGAGACACAAGGCAAATTTTACGGCACGCATGTAGAGTACGGCGGGCATCATTACGAACGGCTCGAAGGCGAGCTCACGCTTTACGGCGAAGCGGGGGAAGAATTGCGGTTCACGCCGAGCGGCAGCGCATACGAGAGTGCGGCGCAGTGGCTTGCAAACGGGGAAGCACTTGACGGGACGGTCGTCGGCGGGGACAAGTTGATATTCCGTGGCGGGAATGAAAATTATATCTTCGAATGGGAGTTGGAAACTCTGCTGAGTGTGCGGAGCGTGCGCGTTGCGGAGAAGAGGGAACGCATTCGGTACATAAATGCGGACGAGTTTGCGCAGTATCAAACGGGAGAGCGGGAAACATATGCAGCTTTGTGGCGGATAACCGATAAGGACATAGACGTGATAGAGGGGACCGCTTTCACGACTGCGGAAGGCGCTCCCTTTTTTGTTACGCTCGAACCCCGCAACGCCTCGAACGAGTACGGCGGAGAGCTCAACGGAATCGACTATACTTACAAGTGCTTTTTCGGTGACGGGACTTTCCGTTGCGATTGGTACGGGCTTCGGGAGAGCGCGTTTGAAAGCGGCGCGTTCCGCTACGAAGTGGTAGAATATGCGGGCGGAATAGGCTATGAAGCGTATGCGGATTATAAAGTGCGGGAAAGGATAACCGTGCGCTTTTGGGAAGACGGGCAAGAAATTGCACCCGAGTTTTTGTTCTTGCGCGGGGAAACAGAAGTTTCGCTGATTGCAGACGGTACGCACGCGGGCAGATACGAGTTGACTTTTGCGCGGAACGAGTGGGGATATTTAAGCGGAATGGCGGCGGTCAAATACCGCAACTTGAGCGTGGAGAACGCGCTCCTCGCCATGGATGGGGAACGCGAAGTCTCCTTTTTGTTTTTCGAAACCGTTTGGCGCGAGGCTGAAATTTTCCGCAGGGAAGAACACGGCTATCCGTTGTTGATCGCCGACGGGCGCATTTTCCTCAGGGAAGGAAATATTTTAAACGAGTGTGAATACCGGCTGTTCGAAAACATAAAAACGCTGATTATCGGCGCACGGGTGCTGTATGCGGAGGTGCAAACGGATAGCGGTCTACATGATGCGATAGAGCGCGACGGCGCATGGTTTGTGGAAGAGCAATTGTATACGCTTCGCGTTACCTTTGAGGGGAGCGGCGCGCAAATGCAGGCGGCGACGGAGCGAATCTATAAACAGTTCTGCGCGGCGGGGGAATTTTTGCGCGAGCGCACGGAGGTTTGGTACACCATGTCGTCGCAAGGCGTGCTCGGCGAAATCGTACGGGTGACGTGCGGCGGACGGGAACAGCAAATTACGGATAGGATAACTACCGAACACGGGCTGTGCATTCGCATTTCAGGCGAGAATGGCGAGAGTGCTGATTGGCTCTTCACGGCGGGCGAGGTGGAGATAACTTTTGTGGCGCGGCAGGAAGTTGCGTTTGAAAGCGTCGGCTTCACGATACTTTATACCGACGATTGGTACACGGTGTTGCCGCAGGCACGCTTTACCTTGGGCGGTTCCGCTCAGGATTGCGCGGGCACGTTCACGCATGCGGGCAACGAGTGGGTTTGGCGATCGACGGGAGAGGTGTTCGCGGGATTGGAAATTACGCTGCGCATTGCGCGCGGCGCGGTAGTACTCGATCCGTTTACGGTGGAAGCGGAGGGACTTCCCCAAACGGTTGTACACGGGGACGCGGAAGCGGTCGTCTATGCGGCGGACGGGAAATTGCATTTGGGCGGTTTTGCCGTGGCGGGATTAACGTACGATAACTCGACGGAGCCGGTTGAAAACGTCTATTATTTTTCCGACGCGGGCTATTTGGTATTTGTGGCAGAGGAGCGCATAAAAGCCGTGACGGAGCTTTGCGTAACGGACGGAAGTTACACGTTTGCATATGCGCAGATAAGCGATTCGGAAATAATTCCTTTGCAATTGAGTAAGGGCGGAAACCCGCTTGCGGGACAGTTTACGGCGGGCGACGTCTTCGTGTTCCGCGGCGCGGAAGAGTACAGTTTGGTAATTGCGGGCGGTGCGTTGCAGGTGTTCGAGGGCACTCCCGCGATCTACGCGTTGACCTTTTGGGACGATCCCGTAGAAAAAGTTGTTTACACCCCTGCGGGCGAGTTTGTGTTGCCCGTTTTGCCGTTCAAAGAAAATTACAAATTTGTGGGTTGGTGCATACAAAGCCGCGGCACGAAGGTGTATACGGGAAGCTATACGGTAAACGAAAACGTAACATTCGAGGCGGTATGGGAGGAGTGCCATACGGTGAACGTCTATCTCTCGCTCGAGGACGCCGTAGACGGGAAGGTTTACGCCACGCTTGAAGTGAAACAAAAGGACGGGGCTGATCTGGTTTACATAGAGGAGGATTTGTCTGCGCTCGGGCTTATGCCGCAAAACGAAGGGCGTGTTGCCACGTGGTATATTTTTTACGCCGACGATTATGATGCCGAAACGGGCGAGGGCGGTTGCGATTTCGAGTTCGACGGAGAATGGTACGACGGTATTCGCGATATTGTTCTGATATGGCAGTAAACAAATGATACAAATTCGCTGTTTATGGGCAATACTTTTATGTGCTTCCATGATATAATGGCAGTATCAATGAAAGGAGTACTACTATGGATATGCAAAAAACCGGCATCTTTTTGGCGGAATTGAGAAAAGGCGAAAACCTAACCCAAGACGAATTGGGTGAAAAAATCGGCGTGACGAACAAAACCGTGTCCCGTTGGGAAAACGGCAATTACTTGCCGCCCGTGGAACTCCTGCAAATGTTGAGTAAATTATACGGGGTAAGCATCAACGAATTGCTTTCGGGCGAGCGGTTAAACGACGAGCACTATAAGGAAAATGCCGAAGAGTATATCGTTGCCGATTTGTTGAAAAAACGCAAAGAAGCAAAAAAGCGTTTGGTGCTTGCCGTGATTGTGGCTTGTATTTCCGTTCTTGCGGGATTGGCGATTACGCTTTTGGGGACATTGCTTCCCGCGCCTATTTGGGTAACGGTCGGCTGTGTCGCATTTTCGGTTGTTGTAGTCGGTCTCGGGATAGCGGTGTGCTGCGTGCTTACGGTAGACGCAGGGGTTTACGAATGCCCGCATTGCGGGGAAAAGTTTGTGCCGTCCATGAAAGATTTCGTTTTCGGCGTGCATACGCTTACGAAGCGAAAATTAAAATGCCCGAACTGCGGAAAAAAGAGTTTTTGTAAGAAAAAATTATCGTAATGAAAAAAGCTCTCGGATATTTGTCCGAGAGCTTTTTGTATATGGTTGACATTAGCTAAGTTCTTCGTAGGAAGTAATGTATTCGTCGGCGGAGCCCCGCAGGGGTTCTTCTTCGGGGGAATAACCGTCCTGCACGGCTACCGTGTAAAAGCCCGCTTGCCGCGCCACTTTAATTGCCGCGAGCACGTCCTCGAATACGGCGCATTGATCGGGGGAAACGCCCAACCGTCTGGCGGCTTCCAAATACACGTCGGGGAAGTTCTTGCCACGCCCGACTTGCCCCGTGGTGACGAACGTCGAGAAGAGGTCTTTCACGCCGTTCCGCTCCAAAGCGGGCAGAAAGAGTTCTTCCGCGGAAGAGGTGGCAACGGCGAGCGGAATACCGCCCCTGTGCAGTTTTTGTAAGTATTCCTTGGCGTAGGGCTTGATATCAACGGTCGTCGCATACGCCGTCTTTGCCATGTCAAGCCATTCGGCAATCAAGTCATCGGGCGTATCGGGAAGGGAAAACCGCGCTATGGTATAGTCTGCCGTTTCGCGCATACTCATGCTGCTGATGGCGGTTTGATAGTCTGGCGGAACAGGAATGCCGCGCTTCGTTAAAAACGCGTTGTCGACTTCTTTCCATACGCCGAGAGAATTCAAAAGCGTTCCGTCCAAATCGAATACGGCGGCGGAGAAGGGTTTCAGCGTTTTCATTATATCGACTCGATGTTAATGAGGTTGGAGTTGCCGCTCTTGCCGTTGGGCGTGCCGCCCGTAATGACGATAACGTCGCCCTGCTGTACGATTCCCGAATCCTTTGCCGCCTGTTTGGCGAAATGGAAGAGCACGTCTACGGAGTGGTATTCCTCGCTGAGCGCGGGATATACGCCCCAACTGAGCGCCAATTTTTGATAGCTTCTCGGGTCCGTCGTCATGCCGATAATGTCGATCAAGGGACGGAAGCGGGAAACCATTTTCGCCGTGCCGCCCGTGCGGGTGCAGACCACGATTGCTTTCGCCTTAACGTCGCTTGCCAAAAGGCAGGCGGAGTGGGAGAGCGCGTCGGAGAGTCCGCGAATGAGATATTCGCTGTCGTCTACTGCGTGGATAAACGTTTGCTTTGTTTCCGCTTGCTTGGCGATGCGCGCCATTGCCCGAACGGATTCCACGGGGAAAGCGCCCGCCGCCGTTTCGCCCGAGAGCATGATTGCGCTCGTTCCGTCGTACACGGCGTTTGCAACGTCGGAAATTTCGGCACGGGTGGGGCGGGGGTTTTTAATCATGGATTCGAGCATTTCCGTTGCGGTAATGCAACGCTTGCCCGCGATACGGCAGGCGGTAATGATGGTTTTCTGAATGTCGGGCAGTTCCTCGTAGGGGATCTCCACGCCCATGTCGCCGCGCCCGATCATGATACCGTCGGAAACGTCCAAAATCGATTGCAGGTTATTTACGCCCGCGCGGTTCTCGATTTTTGCGATAAGGTCGATGTCGTCGGAGCCGTTGTCGTGCAGGAATTTTCTAACGTCCAAAATGTCCTGCGCTTTGGAAACGAAAGAGCATGCAACGAAGTCTACGTTTTGCTGAATGCCGAAAAGCAGATCGGCTTTGTCCTGTTCGGAAAGGTATGTAAGGCGAAGCTCCTTTTCGGGGAAGAACATGCTCTTGCGGTTGGAAAGCTCGCCCCCGATCAGCACTTTGCAGTGCACTTCGGGCTTTTTGACTTCCACGACCTCGAACACCATAAGCCCGTTGTTGAGCAGAATTTTGTCGCCGGGGAAGAGGTCTTCGCAAATACCCTCGTAGGAAACGGAAACGCGGGTTTCGTCGCCTACGATATCTTGCGTAGTGAATGCGAACGAGTCACCCTCTTTGAGGGTGATTTTTCCGTTTTTAAAGGTTTTAATGCGGAATTCGGGACCCTTGGTATCGAGCAAAATGGGCAGGGGAATGTGCTTTTCTTCCCGAACCTTTTTTACCATTGCAATCTTTTTCGCGTGCTCCTCGTGGGTGCCGTGGGAAAAGTTGATGCGCGCAACGTTCATGCCCGCGTCAGCCATGCTGGAAATGATTTCTTCGCTGTCCGTTGAAGGACCGAGCGTGCAAACGATTTTCGTCTTTTTCATACCGATTTCTGCTCCCATAAAAATTCTGATATTATTTTATCAAGAATTCCTATAAAAAACAAGTCTTTTTCGAAAATTTGTGGTATAATAATTGCAATC
>CAMWUS010000060.1 GCA_947177495.1 uncultured Clostridia bacterium | reverse complement strand
TTGTGGGGAAGAATTTCCGCCGCCATTGCCGCCGAATGCGTCATACCCGAGCAGCCGATCGTCTCGACGAGCGCTTCCTGAATAACGCCGCCCTTAACGTTGAGGGAGAGTTTGCACGCGCCCTGTTGGGGAGCGCACCAACCCACACCGTGGGTAAAACCGCTGATGTCCGTGATTTGTTTTGCGCAAATCCATTTGCCCTCTTCGGGAATGGGAGCAGGGTCGTGCTTGGGACCCTTTGCAACGCAACACATTTCTTCCACTTCACGTGAATATTGCATTTGAATCCTCCATTGAATAATGTCGTTTAAACCGTAATCAATTATATCACATTCCTCGGCAAAAGACAAGAGCTTGTTTAAATTTTCTGGAAAAAAATTACACTCCCGTCCAACGGGACGGGAGTGTAGCCGTATCTCGATAAAATTATTTTCCGTAAGCAATCGTCCGCGCGACCATTTTAATAAACCCGCCGGGGAATACGTTTACGTTCGCGTCGATAAACTCGTCGAGCTCGGAAAGCATTTCGGGCACCTTAAAAGCGTGCGTGCCGCTCGCGCTGTATCCGCCCACGGCAATGTATCCTTGCGCCACGCCGCCCATGGCGTATTGCCCGATGGCTAGCCCGCCCACGGCGATATATCCGATAGAAACGCCGCCGAAGGTCATCACCCCGATAGCGACTCCGCCGAACGCGAGCACGCCTGTCGCAACGCCGCCCGCTCCCACGGCAAGCCCCAACGCCAATCCGCCGAACGCCAAAAGCCCGAGAGAAAAAAGCCCCAATGCGAGGAATCCGAGCGAGAACACTCCCCAAGAAATGACCCCCGTTGCAATATTCCCGATTGCGATGATTCCCTTTGCGCGGTATGCGCCCAAACCGAGATTGACGTGCAGAACGGGCAGCCCGAACAGCTTGGTTTTGGAGATATATTCATAATGATATTTTTCTTCGTGCTCGATATTGCCCCAAAGCACGCCCTCGCCCGTAGCGGGCTCCTGCGCCTGTTCGGGAACGGGCGGCTCGGCTTCGCTCGCATGCGCTTCTCCGAATAACAGCTCGTCGGCGGAGAGAGAAAACATTTTGCAAATCTCCAAAATCTTCTCCGTTTCGGGGAACGCCGCGTCCGCCTCCCACTTGCTTACCGCCTGCCGCGAAACGCCGAGCTTATCCGCAAGCTCTTCCTGCGTCATGCCCGCCTTTCTGCGACATTCGTAAATTTTCTGACCTGTCGTCATAACAACCTCCTTGCGTTGTTTCCTGAGCTTACTATACCATGAAACAACTGCTACCGCAACCATTTTTCCGTTGCTTTTTGTCAACTTTGGGTTGCGAAAGCGGTTAAATAGGACAAAACACCCCGTTCGGAGTGTTTTAAGTCGGTTAAATTAAAACTCGATGTGCTCGAAATCTTTGCGGGAAGAACGGCGGTAAATAATTGCTTTTCTGCCGATGACCGCAACGACTTCCGCGTGCAACAGCCGTGCGATTTCCGAAGCGGTTTCCAAACCGTCGTCGCCCGAAGTGGGAAGCAAATTAATTTTGATAAGCTCACGCGCTTCCAACGCATCGGACAAACTCTTAATAAGGTTTTCGCTGATGCCCTCCTTGCCGACCTGCGCGATGGGCTTCATAGTAGCCGCAATCGATTTTAAATTGCTTCTCTGTTTTGAAGTCATAACGTTTCCTCCGAAATGTTAAATTGATACCCGCAGTCGTAAACGGTGGCGCCGTCTTTATTGACAAGCACGACCTTTGCGCCGTAGGTTTGAAGTACCGGCGCAAGCGTGCGCAGCGTACGAAAAAACTTGTTTTCGCTCGCCACGAAGCAATCGAGAATAAAGCCGTGTTCTCCGCATTCGGCAAAGCCGATTGCACCCGACCCGACTTTCGTTTCTTCGGGATCGCGCAGGGGCTCGGGAATTTGGTCGCCGTTCGCCAAATACCAACCGAGCGTTTGGAAGGGATTGTCCGCACTGTCCAACGGGCGCGGTATGTACAAATAAGCAAAGGAAACGAGCGACATCCAAAACGGCTCTTCTTTCAAATCGTCTCTGTCGAGGAAGGAGAGCGTACCGCAACGCGTCATGCCCTCGCCGATCAGATCGCGGTAGGGCAAAGCATTTATCTGCTCTTCGCTCGTGCCGTAGGGAATGGGGGCGGGCAAAGCCGAACCGCCCTCTTCACGCGCCGCGTTATTGCCGAAATTCGCCTCGTATTTGTTGCGCAAAATGGTTGCAATCTCTTCCGTCGTCTGCAAACTGCTCTTCTCCGAAGTGAATTCGACGCTGTTGATAAGCATCCAAACTTTCTCTTCGCCAATGCGCGCGCACATATTTTCGTAGAACTGCTGAATGAGTTCTTGCTCTTTTTTCTCATTGAGCTTTGCGGGGTGCGGGTGATAAAGCATAACGTCGAAACAGAACGGCGCGCCCTGCGTGGGCTTTAAATAAGCCACCGTGCTCTTGCCTTTCAGCTCCTTCTTGGGGCGGAACGTTCCTTCGGGGCGGTAAGGCAATACCTTCCAACCCGCCTGCGCCACGGGGTTTTCTTTCCAACCCGCAACGCTCGCCAAATAGTCGAGCAATAAAACGAATACGGTCTGATAGCCGAACTCCGTTTGGAAACAGAGCGTGTACTTGCCTTCGTACACCGTGCCGTAAATGTCGATTTCGGGGAAGAAATGACTTAATTCCTCGCCGATGATTTTATTGAGTTTTTTCTGATCGTTCTTATCGATGCAAACGGCAAGCTCGTTGAGCCGCTCGGAAATGCGGTACCAAAACACGTCCACACAGGTTGCGAAATCCCAAGTGTCGTTTTCACCCTCGCGCTCGTAGCAAACGCCGTCCAAAGAAATTTCGCGGTGGTGCCCGTCGAGGTTGCCCGTGTCGCGCGGATCGCCGTCGGGAATATATCGCTCGCAACCGGGGCAAACCCTGTCGACCTGCTTGCGCAAAATTTCGTCGTACTCCTGCCCCGTATAGAGATTTACGCGCACCTCGAACAGCCTGTTCGGCTCTTCGATTGTAAGCGTTTCCTCCACGATGCTCTCGTAAATGAAATCGGGCGCCATGCACCGATCCTCTTTCAAGCGCTTTACGGTAACGCTCTCTTTGCTTTTCAACTCCGCAAGCGATGCGCAGTCGTCGGGGAAGAGATAATACTTATAATCGTAAAAAAATGCTTTGAGTAATTTTTCCATTTGTAACTCCTATTTATTAAACGTAATCGAATTCCACGTCGCCGACGACAACCGTATCGCCCGCCTTACAGCCCATGCGTTCAAGCTCCTTGAATACCCCTCTCAGCTTTAACACCTTGTGGAAGTAAGCCATGGATTCGGGCTTGTTCAAAACGACGTTGCGGCACAGCATATCGACAAGCCCGCCGACCACCACGTACGCACCGTTCTCATCGCGGTAAATTTCGTACTGCGTGTTGTCGCCCTCGTCGAACTCGAACTCGTCCGCCTCGATGCGCTCGGTGGGCGGAAGCGTAGACAAAAGCTCCGAAAGCGCGGTCAGCAAATCTTCCAATCCCTCGCCGCGCACGGCGGTGATGGGAAACAGCGAATACTTTTTGCCGTACTTTTTGCGGAAGCGCTTGATATTTTCTTCCGCGCCGTAGCAATCGCACTTGTTGAGCGCAACCACCTGCGGAAGTGCGCCGAGCACGGCGGAATAGCCGCTCAGCTCCGCATTGATTTTTTGGAAATCTTCGAGCGGGTCTCTGCCCTCCATGCCCGAAATATCCACCACGTGGCAAATGGCGCGCGTGCGCTCGATATGGCGCAAGAAGTCGTGCCCCAAGCCCGCTCCTTCCGACGCGCCCTCGATAAGCCCGGGGATATCGGCTACGACAAACGAGCTTTCAAAGTGGCGAACTACGCCGAGATTGGGCGAGAGAGTGGTGAAGTGATAGTCTGCGATTTTCGGCTTCGCCGCGGAAATTTTGGAGAGCAGCGTGCTCTTGCCCACGTTGGGGAAGCCCACAAGCCCTACGTCCGCAATCACTTTCATTTCAAGAATGAGGGTGTGTGGTTTGGTGCGCACGCCCTTTTGCGCGAAGTCGGGCGCATGGCGGCGCGCGGTGGTAAAGCGCACGTTGCCTTTGCCCCCTCTTCCGCCCTGCAAAATGCGGATTTTCTCGCCGTCCTCGAACACATCGCAAATAATTTTTCCGCTTTCGAAATCGCGCACGAGCGTTCCGCAGGGGACTTTGATATACACGTCATCCCCGCTCTTGCCCGAGCACAAATTCGTGCCGCCGCGTTCGCCGTTGCCCGCAAAATATTTGGAAGTAAAACGGAAAGAGAGCAGATCGTTCATGTCCTTATCGCCCACGAACCAAATGTCTCCGCCCTTTCCGCCGTCGCCGCCGTCCGGTCCGCAAGCGGGCTTTCCCTTATAGGCTTTGAAGGAATTCATTCCGTCGCCGCCGTCGCCCGCCTTTACGGTGATTTTCACCTTGTCGGTAAATACCTTGTTATCCATGCGAAAAGTATAGCAAACTTTATCAAAAATAGCAAGCCGTTTGCTCGATTGCAAGGAAAATCCCGCCGCTTTTGTGAAAATTTTAAAAAATGCGTTATAACTGCGTTAAAAGGTGGTATTTAATTATATACTACTTTTAGGATAAGCTATGTATTACTATCTTTTATTCTTGTTGATTTTGCTACCCTTCCTCGCTTTTTCGGCTTGGGCAAGCGCAAAGGTGAGCTCCACCTATTCGACGTACGACAAGGTGCGCAACCGCTCCTGTATGACGGGATACGACACGGCGACGCGGCTCATGCGCAACCGCGGAGTAACGGATATTACCGTAAACCGCGTGGACGGCAAGCTGACCGACCACTACAACCCGATCAAAAAGCAAGTGAACCTTTCCATGAGCACGTACGGGAGCGCGTCGGTTGCAAGTGTTGCCGTTGCCGCGCACGAAATCGGGCACGTCATGCAAAAGGAGAAAGGCTATTTCCCCTATAAGGTAAGACGGGTGCTCGTACCCATTACAAACATCGGCTCCCGCCTTGCACTCCCCGTAATGATCATCGGAGTGCTGCTCGATATCTTTTGGTATACCGCGCCTCAGCCGTACGGGCAGTGGCTTGTATATGCGGGAATTGCCATGTACGGACTTTCGTCGCTGTTCATGCTCGTGACCTTGCCTGTGGAATACAACGCAAGCAGACGCGCAAAGAAAATGCTCGTAGAAGACGGCATTCTTTCCCCCGACGAAGTGCCCGCGGCAAGCAAAGTGCTTTCCGCCGCCGCGCTCACCTACGTTGCCGCGCTCTGCGTTTCGCTCGTCTACTTCCTGCGATTCTTGCTCATTGCCTTGTCATTTATCAGAAGAAGAGATTGACGTTTACAGTACCAAAACAGCGCCTTCGCAAATATGCGAAGGCGCTGTTTTAATTATTTTTTGTTTTCTTCGATCAAAGCTTTTACCTGCTTTGCCGTGACGGACTGATATTCCCCGTTCACTTTGGGGAATTCCACCGCCTTGATAACAGACGGGTTGTGCCAATTGCGTTCTTCGTTATAGGTCAGTTTGATAACTGCGTATCCGACAATTTTGCCGTCAACTTTTTCTATCACGGTGATAAAAGTATCGCGTACCGCTTCTTGCGCCGTGCCGTCCCAGCTAGTGATTTTACCGCTTTCCCGAACTACCGTTTTCACAAAACCGTTTGTGCCGTCGTAAAGGTAGCCCTGTTCTGCCGTAAGCTCGAATGTGGCGTTTTCCTCACCGTTCACTTGAATGATATTATTCGTGACACCCGAAGTGAAAAACCAAGTTTCAAACTCAATCATGTTGTCGGCTTCTTTTTCTTGGATATTCGCATTGCACCCAACAAAGCCCGCACATAAGGCAAACACCAAACAGACGCAACTCGCTATCCGCGCAAGTAAATGCAAACCTTTTTTCATTCCCGTACCCCCTTATTCTTTTGTTTCATTTAACCTTTTTGCGATTGCCTGCAAGAATTCTTCGGAGTTGAGTTTGCGGGGAGTAATTCCCTCGCTATGGAAGAGCGGAACAAGATCGCCCGTCATGTCGCCCTCTTCCACCGTCTGCACGGTGGCGCGTTCCAACCGCTTTGCAAAGGCAACGAGCTCTTTGTTTCCGTCCAACTCCCCGCGCTTTGCAAGCGCGCCCGTCCAGGCGAAAATGGTTGCAACGGAGTTGGTGGAAGTCTCCTCTCCCTTTAAGTATTTATAGTAATGGCGGGTGACGGTGCCGTGCGCCGCCTCGTATTCGTACTTGCCGTCGGGCGAAACGAGCACCGAGCTCATCATGCCGAGCGACCCGTAAGCGGTTGCGACCATATCGCTCATCACGTCGCCGTCGTAATTCTTGCACGCCCAAAGCATGCCGCCTTCCGACCGCACGACGCGCGCGACCGCGTCGTCGATAAGCGTATAGAGGTACTCGATTTTCTTTTCCTCGAATGCGGCGCGGTACTCCTCGAACACCTCCGCAAAAATGCGCTTGAACTGCCCGTCGTACACCTTGGAAATAGTGTCCTTGGAAGCGAAGATCATAGAGATGCCCTCTTCCAAAGCGTAACGGAAACAGGAGTGCGCGAAGGAACGAATGGAATCGTCGCAGTTATGCATTCCCTGCACCACGCCCGCGCCCGCCGCAAAATCGTGTACGAGCGTGCGGCTTACTTGATTTCCCTTTTCGTCCTCTATCACCAAATATGCCTTTTGTCCCTTTGCCGCAATTCCGTCTACCGCGGAATACACGTCGCCGTAGGCGTGACGGGCAAGCACGATGGGTTTTTTCCAACTCGGCACGTAGGAGCGAATGCCCTTGCAGAGAATGGGCGCGCGGAACACGGTGCCGTCGAGAATGCGGCGAATCGTCCCGTTGGGGCTCTTCCACATTTGGTGCAAATTGTACTCCGACATGCGCTGTACGTTGGGAGTAATGGTTGCGCACTTCACGGCAACGCCGTATTTTTTGGTGGCGAGCGCGCTCTCCACCGTCACTTTGTCCTCCGTCGCGTCGCGATTTACAAGCCCCAAATCGTAATACTCCGTTTTTAAATCGACGTACGGCAAAATGAGGATTTCTTTGATGCGCTTCCACAGTATGCGCGTCATTTCGTCTCCGTCCATCTCCACGAGCGGAGTCGTCATCTTAATTTTCTGCATGGTAAAATTCTCCTATCTTTGGTATTATACACGAAGTCAGCGCGTTTTGCAAGCCTTTGCGCCCGCAAATACCCCGCTATCCAAAATCCCGCTTTTGAGAACGGTACGCTCCAACGGCGGTTGGGCTTCCTCGATAAGCCCTATGATGAAATCGCGCGCTTCCGTCAAACTCCCGCCGAATAAGTAGCTAGCAAGCGAACCGGGCACGGTGTTGAGCTCGTTGAAATACGCCTTGCCGTCCGCCACCAAGAAGTCTGCCCGCACCACGCCGCGCGCGTCGAAACTCTCGTAAATGAGTTTTGTGTAATTGCGGATTTCCTCGGCAAGCTCCTCGGGAAGCTCGGCGGGAATGACCGACTGCCGCGCGCCCGTGCCCTCGTACTTGTCGGAAAACGACAAAATCTCACCGCCCGAAAATACCTCTTCGCAAGAAGAAAGCACCGTTTCATTCCCCCGTTTGTAGGCGGCGCAGTTGATGTCACGTTTGCCGTGCAAATAGGCTTCCACAAGCGCGCAGTCGTCGAGCACAAAGGAAAGCCCCAACGCTTCCAAAAGGTCGGCTTGCGTTTCCGCAACCCGAATGCCGATGCTCGAACCGAGATGCACGGGCTTGACGATAACGGGGTAGCCGAGCTCCTTTGCCCGCTCGCAAGCGTCCTCTCCCTCACGCACGGTAAAGC
>CAMWUS010000059.1 GCA_947177495.1 uncultured Clostridia bacterium | reverse complement strand
CCTTTCCATTGCCCGCGTTGCGGTTGCCGACCCGCCCGTTATGATTTTGGACGAGGCGACGAGCAGTATCGATACCCGTACGGAAGAGATCGTACAGAGAGGTATGGATAAGCTCATGGAAGGCAGAACGGTGTTCGTCATCGCACACAGGCTTTCCACTGTCAAGAACTCCAACGTCATCATGGTGCTCGACCACGGTAGAATCATCGAGCGCGGCACGCATGAACAGCTTATCGCTCAGCGCGGACAGTATTATCAGCTCTACACGGGGGCGTTCGAGCTCGAGTAAGAAAACCGAATTTTATGAAAAAATGCAAAAGACTTATTCTGCGGTAATTCGACGGAATAAGTCTTTTTCTATGTCCCGAAACAAGCTATAATAGCGGAACGGAGTAGGATATGACGGTATATATCGAGTACGCGCTTTTGGAAAATTTCATTCTCGACGGGTTGCTTTTATATCTTGCCGTACGCATCGCACGCGGTGAGGTCAAACCGCTCCGTCTGCTGTTTGCGGCAATCGTCGGGGCGGGAGAAGCGTTGCTGTTTCCTATCCTTGCGCTGCCCGTGTGGTGTGCCTATCTTGTAAAGATTCTCGGCGGAGTCGTACTCGCCGCAATCGCCGTAAAAGGGGTAAAGCTGTCCGTTTTCGTTTCGATCGCGTTTTTCTTACTAACGTTCGCGCTGGGGGGATTGTTGACGGCGGCTTACTCTTTCTTCAATGTTAGCTACGAGGAAGGAAGCGGCTTTTTGGTGGAACGCGCCCCCGTCGCGCTTGTGTTCGGGGCGGCGGGCGTGTTCGCCGTTTTAATCGGGGAAAGCGTGCGCCGTTTCTTCCGTTTCGGCAAGCAGGAACGCAGTATTACGCCCTGTACTTTGGAACACGGGGACAGAACGGTGCGGTGGCGGGGACTTGCCGACAGCGGCAATTTGCTCGAATTCCGCGGCAGGGGCGTGTGCGTCTGCTCGGCGGCGGCAATCATCGCGCTCTTCGGGCGGGGTGCGCGGGAAGTAGGGCGCATTCGCGTGGAAACGGTACACGGAGAAAAGGAATGTCCCGTGTTCGAATGTACGCTCAGGGCGGGCAAAAACGGCGAACCGCAACCCGTGCTTCTTACCGTGGGGCAGGTAAAATCTCCCCGTTATCAACTGATATTACATACGTCTTATCTCAATTAAAGGGCAATCGGAGGCGAATATGAAAGTTTTGGCAGCGTTAAGAGTATTTTTGGATAAGTTGCGGGGAACGGAAAACGTCGTTCACTATCTCTGCGGCAGCGAGGCTCTTCCTCTTCCGCTTACGGGCGAGGAAGAGGCGGATATGCTGAGGAAATTGGAAAACGGCGAGGACGCGGAAGCGGTAAAGGCGAGCCTTATCGAGCACAATTTGCGGCTTGTCGTGTACATATCGCGCCGATTCGAGAATACGGGCGTAGACGGCGACGACCTCATTTCCATCGGTACCATCGGGCTGATCAAAGCGATCAACTCTTTCCGTACGGATAAGAATATCAAGCTCGCCACTTATGCTTCCCGCTGTATCGAGAATGAAATTCTCATGTACCTGCGCCGCACGGTGAAACTGAAAAGCGAGGTTTCGTTCGACGAACCGCTGAATACCGACTTCGAGGGGAACGAACTGTTGTTGTCCGACGTGCTCGGCACAGACAGCGACACGGTGTACGGTGGTGTAGAGAGTAGTGTGGAAAAGGAGCTTTTGTCCGACGCGCTCAAACGCCTTCCCGAGCGGGAACGCAAAATCATGTACATGCGTTTCGGGTTGGGCGGCGGCGAAGAAATGACGCAGAAAGACGTTGCCGACCGTCTCGGAATTTCCCAAAGCTACATTTCCCGTTTGGAAAAAAAGATCATCGAGCGTCTGAAAAAGGAAATTTCCAAGCTTGTTTAAAGTGTTTATAAGCAGAACTTTATAATTTTTGAAATAATCCGTTTACAAACGGGCGATTGTGTGCTAAAATATAACCGTAGATTATACGTAATCTGCGGTTTTTGTTTTGGAGTACGTTATGGAAGAAATAATTGCGGCAATCGCTACGCCGCAGGGCAGAGGGGGCGTTGCCGTCGTTCGTTTAAGCGGCGAGGGCGCGTTGCCTTTGGCGCGAAAAATGTTTTCGAGGAAAGGGGAATTCGTTCCCAATACCCTTTACGTGGGGGAAATCGACTGCGGCGCATTCTACGACCACGGAATGTGCGTTTGGTTTCGCGCGCCTAAATCGTTTACGGGCGAAGAGGTCGTGGAGTTTCACTGTCACGGGGGCGTGGAAATTGCGCGCGGCGTTCTATCGCAAGCGCTCTCTTTGGGCGCAAGGCTTGCAGAAAGGGGCGAGTTCACCAAACGCGCATTTTTAAACGGCAAGCTTTCTCTCTCCGCGGCGGAGGGCATGGCGGACATGATCGACGCCGAATCGCAAGCGCAGGTGCGCGCGGGCTATTCCCTCTATACCGAAAAACTCACCAAGGAGGGAAAGCGCTTGCAAGACTTACTCACCACTTGTCTTGCAGGCATCGACGCCGACCTTGACTATCCCGAAGAGGACTTGCAGGCGGATACCGCCGCAGAGGTTTTACAGAAGCTTCAAGAGGTCGAGGGCGCCCTGCAAGCGCTTTTAAAACAATACCGCGCGGGAAGAAAAATCAAGTCGGGCGTTTCCGCCGTGCTTTGCGGAAAACCCAACGCGGGCAAAAGCTCTCTCTTCAACGCATTGTTGGGGTACGACCGCTCCATCGTAACGGATATTCCCGGCACCACGCGCGACACCGTGGAGGGCACTCTCGAAATTCAGGGCGTGCGTTTCAATCTTATCGATACCGCAGGCTTACGCGAGGGGACGGACACCGTGGAGCGCGAGGGCATTCGCCGCGCCGAGCTTGCCGTAAAAAACGCCGATCTCATTCTTTGGCTGAAAGAGGACGGCGTGGCTCAGGCAGACAGCGAGCTTCCGCCCGATACGCCCGTTATAACCGTGGGCGCGAAATGCGACCTTGCGAAAAAGAAAGGGTGCGACGTGCTTGTATCTTCCGTCACGGGCGAGGGGTTGGACGAACTCAAAGAACTCATGTATGAGCGCGGATTCGGGCGCGAGAGCGACGTATTCGTGTTGGAAGAGCGGCATTACCGCGCCGCGAGCGACGCGTACGAGGCAGTATTGAGGGCAGAGCGTTCGGTGCGGGACGGTTTGCCCGCAGAGCTGTATGCCGAAGAGGTTCACGCCGCGTGGGTTGCGCTCGGCGCATTCAGCGGGGAAACGGCTTCGGAAGCGGTCATTTCAGAAATATTCGAAAAATTCTGCGTGGGCAAATAGAGGAGGGGTATGGTCAATTTAGAGCTTTATAAGGTATTTTATACGGTTGCGCGGTGCGGAAGCCTTACCAAGGCGGCGGAGGAGCTTTATATTTCTCAGCCCGCCGTTTCGCAAGCAATTAAACAGCTTGAAAGTCAGCTCGGCACACCTCTTTTCAACCGCTTGCACAAGGGTATGGAACTGAGCGCGCAGGGCGGCGCGCTGATTTACGGCGACGTAGAGACGGCGTTAAAATTGCTTGAAGGGGTGGAAAACCACCTTACCAATTTAAAGGAAAACGCAACGGGAACGCTACGGATCGGCGCGTCGGAAACGATTTTTCAATACGTGCTTTCCGAAAAAATCGT
This sequence comes from uncultured Clostridia bacterium, assembly GCA_947177495.1. Lineage (GTDB taxonomy): Bacteria > Bacillota > Clostridia > Christensenellales > Borkfalkiaceae > Gallimonas. Next base: position 4,217 of record CAMWUS010000059.1, on the reverse strand, counting down.
GGAGTATCATAAACGTTATCCCAACGTAAAAATCGAGTTGATTTCCGACGTTTCGCCTAAAATTATCGAGCTTATCAAATCCAACGGTTGCGATATCGGATTTCTCAACCTGCCGACCGCACCCGACGACGGCATCGTCATTCAGGATTCCATTATGCTGCTCAACGATATCTTTATCGCGGGGGAAGCCTTTTCGGAACTGCGCGGAAAAACCGTTTCCATTTGGGATATGCAGCGTTATCCGCTTTTGCTTATGGAAGCGCATACGGTTGCGCGCTCCTCGCTCGACCATTACAGCAAGAGCCACGGCGTTACGCTGTCGCCTGCGGTGGAAGTGGACAGTTGGGGTTTTATGAAGCGGCTCGTTGTAGACGGTATGGGAATCGGTTGTATTCCGCGCGAGTATACCATGAACAAGCTCGGCGACGGATCGCTTTTCGAGGTGAAGTTAGAGCCCGCCATGCCCGCCCGTTCGGTAGGCTTAGCACTTCGTAAAGACGTAAATATGACGTATTCACTCCGCGCATTTATCAATCTGTTTGAAAGAAAATAAGCCGTTTGCGAAAATTTTTCAAAAAGGGCACGAAATGAGTTGCCTTTTTCTAAAAAAAAGGATACAATAAAACGGCTTGCAGAGATGGCGGAGCGGTCGAACGCGCACGATTCGAAATCGTGTGATGCAGGAATGTATCCAAGGGTTCAAATCCCTTTCTCTGCGCCAGTAAGGACCTAAATTGAACACCTTAAAAGGGTTGTTTGATTTGGGTTCTTTCTTTATACAAAACGGCGGTTTATGCCGCGAAAGCCGCTTGACATGAGAAAGGCGTGCGGTAGGCTATTTTGCCAACGGCAAACAATAAGCCCCGCAGGGGCGGTGCGTTTGGCTCTTTGCCTGAATACCGCACGCCTACGAGGCTCATGTCAAGCGGAACGTGGAATAAATAGCCGTTCTCTATATCATCATTGTAATGATTACATTTTGTACAGCATTGATTTGTATTGTTATAGAGTAAAAAGAAAAGCCCTGACTGTCGTCAGGACTTATTCTTATCGGGTTGTTATAATGAATTTCTATTTTATCGTCAAATAACACGATTTCTTTTATCAGATAGTTTATAAGCATTTGTGGTTCTAACTCTAACGCTTGCGCGTAAAACTCTCGCATATCGCTTTCGGACAGCTTTACGGCGGTTTTACTGCGCTCTATAAGTATTTGCCTTTCTAAACTCTCTTGCTGTTCTTCAAGCTCTTTCAAACGCTTTGTGGTGGTGTTGGTGATTACTCCGTTTTCAATAGCGGTCATAATGTTATTTATGGCGTTTTCCGTCTGCCGTTTCTCTTTTGTAAGCATTTTCAAAATGGGTGTTCCGTTATTCTGCTGTTCCTGTATATCAAGCAACCCTTTCACGAGAACGTTCATTACTTGCGGTCTGCTCAACTCCTCAATGGTGGTACTTACTATCAAATTTTCTAAAAAGTCTTTTCCTATCATAGACTTTTTGCAATCGCTTCCGCGCTTTCTTCCCAAACACTTGTAATAGCGTTTCACTTGTCCGTTTTTAGAAGTACCCGTTTCTGCGCTTATCGGCATACCGCAATACCCGCATTTCATTTTCTGCCGTAACAGATAGACAACTTCAACGCTACGCTTGCCGTATTTGTTTTCGTCGATTTTCGCTCTTACTCTTTCGTAAACTTCGGTAGGGACGATTTGCGGATAGATATTCTCAAACACTTCACCGTCATGCCTGTAAATACCCGAATACTTCTCGCTTTTTAAGATATTATAAACGGTGTTTCTTTTAAATGGTTTTCCGTGATTGTAAATACCTTTTGCGGTCAACGATTTTATGATGTCTTTTACATACACGCCCAAAGAGTATTGCTCGAAGATATAGCGGACTACTTCGGCTTGACTTTCGTTAATTACTACTTTTCTGTTTTCTACGTTATAACCGTATATCAGATACCCGCCTGTGAAGTTACCTTTCAATCGTGTTTCTTTCATGCCACGGCGTACCTTTTGGGATAGTTCTGCGGAATAATATTGGTTCATTCCTTCAAGTAAACTTTCAAGAATAATGCCTTCGGGTGTATCGGGGATATTCTCCATAGCGGAAATCAATTTCACACCGTTATTCTTTAATGTGCGCTTATGTATCGTACTTTCGTACTTGTTACGGCTGAAACGGTCTAACTTGTAAACGAGAACGTAATTCCATTCGTGTCGATTACTGTCTTTTATCATACGTTGGAAATCGGGACGGTTGTCATTCGTTCCTGTCATGGCTCTGTCTATGTAGGTGTTGAGAATAAGAATATTATTCTTTTGTGCGTATTCTTCGCAAACTCTCAACTGTCCCTCGATAGACTGTTCCGTTTGGCTGTCCGAACTGTATCGGGCATAGATAACTGCTGTTTTCATTGTTCTAAAACTCCTTTAAGATAGATTTTATTTTGTCTTTCGACAAGGGGCGATCAAACGGAAACGCATGGGCTTTTTGCTTATAATCTTTCCGTTCGCTTTTCTGCAAGGGCTACCGCAGGTAGTGCATTTTACCCTTGCGGAAAAGTGCGTTTCCGTTTAGCCCTTCGCCCCGCGAAAGACAAAATATATTGGTCAGTTGCTTTTCGGCATTTGCTCTATAATTTCGGGACTGACCGTTCCCAAAATTTCACCCTCGACGATGCAGGTGAAATTATCTGCTAACACATACTTGTATTCGTGTTCTTCGTCACCGTAAGGGCATACAATGTCTACTTCCAAAATGTCCGCAACGATATAACTTTTCAGCCCTCTGGAATAAACTACGCGCTCGTCATTTTTGGTTATGTATTTAAGCATATAGTAAACGCTATCTTCAACTTCGGACTGGTGTGATATAGCGTTGAAATCGCTTCGCCCGAATCGCTCATTAAAGAAAGTGTTTTGATTTGTAAGTTGTCTATTGTGGGTTTTGAAATTATAATCGTTGTGTTCTTCAAGTTCGCCGACCATAGCGTTTGGCGGTATGTACATTAGAGCGTGAAAGTGTAGGCGTTCGGTTTTGTCGCCTCGTTCCCAAGCACCGATATACCGCCAGTCTTTTCGGGCGGCTAAATGGTATAGGCAATTCATAAGCTGTTTTCTAAAACTTTCTTCGGTCTGCTTTTTATCGTCATAAGTGAAAGTGCAAAAATAACTCCATTGTTGCAAATACGCTTTTCGTTTCAACCGCTTATATCGTTCTATGCGATTACGGTTCAGCCGTTCATATTGCTTTTCTACAAATTCGCTTGCTTCGGTTTCGCTTGTAAATAGCGGGGCAAACTCCTTTAACAGTTTTTCCTTTTTCTTTGCTTTTTTGCCTTTTCCCGTCTTTTTGAACGCCTTTTCAAATTGTTCAACTTTTTCATCTTCATCTTTGGTTAAAACGCTTTTTCTTCGCTTGTACGGTCGTTCCGTGTGGGGTATGGCTATCCAATGCGAACCGTCATAATAAACCTTTGCGCCGATTAAATTCATATTCATTTACCCCCTTTTGTAGCAAGCTCTGTAATTCGCTTTAATAGGGCGGTATAGAATACCTTTTGTTCGCTTTCGGATAATGCCGCGATACTCGGCTCGCCGATAGCCCTGACTTCCATTTCCTTTGTGTGTTTTGTCTTGTTCTCCTGCAAATTTCTCTCCTCCGAATTGAAAAAATTTGCACGAAAAAAGGGCGGCGTACAAAATCTTACGAGAACCTAATCTCATAAAACTTTGTACACCGCCCGCTGAATAAGAGCGTGGTTATAGCCACACTTATCTCTTATTAAAACGCAACGCTGCACCTTTTCTTTGTGTTGGGGGTGAGCCGGCTTTTCACTATACGCTACTTCGCACCTTAAACTATACTCTGGTATGCTGTTTTAGCTGCACAATAGATTTCCTATTGACACAGTTCTACTATGAAATTGTAAACGCACTTTTGCGTGCATGAATGATTTTATCATAAGAAAAAGCAAAAATTATGTTTGTATGCCAAAAATTTTCGGGAATGTTGGCGAAAACGGAAAAGCCGCCACCGCCAACAACTGAAAAAAGAAATTCATGACGATAAAAAAACTAACATTTGAATAACGCCGCCGAGCGAGAAGAAAGGCGGATCGCCAAGCGGTTCAGCGGCGACCGCCTTTCTTCTCGCTCGGCGTTCAAATTGCTTTTTTTAGTTGGTTTCTTTCAGTTTAGGCGTGAG